>DATNMT010000148.1:0-17184 GCA_035602495.1 Bradyrhizobium sp. | reverse complement strand
GGGCAATGCGAGTTTCTCCAGGTTTGCCGCATAGGGCATCGGCACATCCTTGCCGGACACCCGCGCCACCGGCGCATCGAGATAGTCGAAGGCGTGCTCCATGATGCGGGCGGCGACTTCGCCACCGACGCCGTTCTGCTGCCAGCCTTCCTCCACCGTGACGGCGCGGCCGGTCTTCTTCACGGAGGCGACGAGGGTGTCGGTATCCATCGGGCGCAACGTGCGCAGATCGATCACCTCGGCTTCGATGCCTTCCTTCGCCAGTTCATCGGCGGCCTTCAGTGCATAGGACATGCCGTTCGACCAGGAGATGATGGTGACGTGGCCGCCTGTTCGTACGATCCGCGCCTTGCCGATCGGGATCACGTAGTCGTCGAGCTTCGGAACCTCGCCGGAATGGCCGTACAGCATTTCGTTTTCGAGGAAGATCACGGGATTGGGATCGCGGATCGCGGCCTTGAGAAGACCCTTGTAGTCGGCGGCCGAATAGGGCGCGATCACCTTCAGCCCGGGAATCTGCGAATACCAGGCCGAGTAGTCCTGGCTGTGCTGCGCGGCGACGCGGGCCGCCGCCCCGTTCGGCCCGCGGAACACGATCGCGCAGCCCATTTGGCCGCCGGACATGTAAAGCGTCTTGGCCGCGGAATTGATGATCTGGTCCATCGCCTGCATGGCGAAGTTGAAGGTCATGAACTCGACGATCGGCTTCAACCCGGCCATCGCGGCGCCGACGCCGATGCCGGCGAAACCGTGTTCGGTGATCGGCGTATCGATCACGCGCTTGGCGCCGAATTCCTGCAGCAGCCCCTGCGTGACCTTGTAGGCGCCCTGATATTCGGCGACCTCTTCACCCATCACGAAGACATCGGGATCGCGCCGCATCTCCTCGGCCATGGCGTCGCGCAGCGCTTCGCGGATGGTCATGGTCACCATCTCGGTGCCGGCGGGCACTTCGGGATCGGGCTCGGCGACCGCTTTCGGCGCCGCGGGCGCCTTCTTTTCCTCGCCGCCGCCCGACTTGGATGCGGGCGCCTCGGCCTTGGCCTCGGCGGGCGATGCGGACTCGGCGGCTTTCTCCGGTTTCGCCGGAGCGGCCACCTTGCCGAGATCCGAGGCGCTCTCGCCATCCGACAAGATGGTCGCGATCGGCGTGTTGACGGCGACGTCGGCGGTACCTTCGGGGATCAGGATCTTGCCGAGGGTGCCCTCATCGGTGGCCTCGACTTCCATCGTCGCCTTGTCCGTCTCGATCTCGGCGATGACGTCGCCCGACTTGATCGGCTCGCCTTCCTTCTTCAACCATTTCGAAAGGTTGCCCTTTTCCATGGTCGGCGACAGCGCGGGCATCAGCACTTGAATTGGCATGGTAGCTCCAGAAAAATCACTCTTCAGGCTGCAAGCGCGCCGCGCGCCTTAGCGATAGACATCGGTATAAAGTTCGGACGGATTCGGCTCCGGGTCGTGCTGCGCGAAGTCGGCGGCGGCATTGACGATCTCCCGCACCTCGGCGTCGATGGCCTTCAATTCCGCTTCGCTCATCTTGGCTGCCAGCAGGCGGTTTTGGACCTGCTCGATCGGGTCATGGTCGTGCCGCACCTTGTCGACTTCCTCGCGGGTGCGATATTTCGCCGGGTCCGACATCGAATGGCCGCGGTAGCGGTAGGTCTGCATCTCCAGAATGTAGGGGCCCTTGCCGGCGCGGCACCAGGCGACCGCCTTGTCGCCCGCGGCTTTCACCGCGCGGACGTCCATGCCGTCGACCTGCTCGCCTGGAATATTGAAGGAAACGCCGCGCTTGGAAAAATCGGTTTGCGCCGAGGAACGCGTCACCGAGGTGCCCATCGCATAACGGTTGTTTTCGATGACGTAGATCACCGGGAGCTTCCACAGCTCCGCCATGTTGAAACTTTCGTAGACCTGGCCCTGGTTCGATGCGCCGTCGCCGAAATAGGCCAGGCTGACAAAATCGTTACCGCGATAGCGGTTGGCGAAGGCGAGACCGGTGCCCAGCGACACCTGCGCGCCGACAATGCCGTGGCCACCGAAGAAGTTCTTCTCCTTGCTGAACATGTGCATGGAGCCGCCCTTGCCGTGGGAATAGCCGCCAAAGCGTCCGGTCAGTTCGGCCATCACGCCCTTGGCTTCCATTCCGGTCGCCAGCATGTGCCCGTGATCGCGGTATCCGGTTATGACCTGATCGCCCTTCTTCAGGGCCATTTGCATGCCGACGACGATCGCTTCCTGGCCAATATAGAGATGGCAGAAGCCGCCGATCGCGCCCATGCCGTAAAGCTGGCCGGCCTTTTCCTCGAAGCGCCGGATCAGGAGCATGTCGCGCAACGCGCTCAATTCCTGATCCCTGGTGAATTCGGGGGGGTGGTCGGAGCCGTTGCCCTTTTCCTGGCCTGATTCTTTAGTGACGCCTTTTTTCGGTGCGGCCATGGGCTGATCCGGATGAGAGAACCGATAGCCCTCTCTAACCCAACTCAAACCGCCGTGGAAGGATTGCGTGATGTCGCAAAAAATTCGCTATGCCGCAGTGCAATGCGGCGCGACATTTTCGAAATCGATTTCGCGGTTTTTTGGAACTTCCGCGAATCCGATTGATCAGTTCGAAGTGTTGATCCGAACCAGATCGTGCGGATTGGCGTAATCGAGCTGGAAGCGCGCGCGCTCGTCGAGCATGTCAGGGTCGACCCGGTCGGACCGCAATAGCGAGACGCGCTGCTCGCCCTCGGTGCGCTCCCGCTTCAGCCGCGCCAATTCCGAAGTCAGCGCGACGATCTCCTGGTCGAGTTCCTGCCGCGCGTTCAGGCCGTATTTGCCGGTATAGGCGTTGACGCCGAAATAGCCGACCATCGCCGCCGCGATCGTGTAGAGGGCAAGCCCGGTCAGCACGGATTTTAATCTGGAGCGAGAGACCATGGACCGGAGGATGCGGCGGCCGGGTTAATGCAAGCCTAACACCGGCCGAAAGGCCCGCCCTTCACCTATTTGTTGTGCTTCTCGACGTGAGCCGCGTAGGCGTCGATATACGCCTTGAGCACTCCCTTCAGCGCCTCCTTGGTGAGTTCGCCCTTGTCGTCGAAGGCATCGCCGACGCCGTTCAGGTAGATTTCCGGCTGCTGCAGGATCGGACCGGAAATGCCCGGCAGGATATTCTGCAAATGCTTGGCCGCGTTGACGCCGCCGAGCGGGCCGGGCGAGTTGGAGACAATGCCGGTCGGCCTGCCGTTGAAAGAACTCTTGCCGTAGGGGCGCGATCCGACGTCGATGGCGTTCTTCAGCACGCCCGGAATCGAGCGGTTATATTCGGGGGTGACGAACAAGGTACCGTTGGACTTCTGCAACTTTTCGCGGAACGCCAGCCAATCGGCCGGCGGGGCTGCTTCCAGGTCCTGATTGAAGAACGAAATGTCATGCAAGGTGGTGACGTGGAGCTTGAGTGAACCCGGCGCCAGTTTTGCCAAGGCGTTGGCGATCTTGAGCGTGAAGCTTTCCTTGCGAAGGCTGCCGACGATGACGACGATATTGTGCGGAGTGGCCATGGGATTTCCTTGTGAGGCAGGCGCCGGACTGGCTTGCCGCGCACCCTAGCTATCTCGGCAAAAGATGCAAGTGCATGCAACGAGGTGCCGTTCCGGGATACGCCGCTTGGCGCAGGCCTCAGGTGCGCTGCGCGGTTGCGCATGCAAATTCGACGCAAATCTTCCCCCGTTGCGGGGGGAACGCAAGCCTCCTTGACGCAACTACAACTACTTGATGAGTTGCCAGAAAATCCCGACGACAGCGACATAGCCGAGCGTAAACAGCAGCGTCCTCACATAGGGAATGCCGAGCAGGTAAACCACGGCATGCGCCAGACGCAGCCAGAAGTAGGCCATCGCCCAGAATGCCGTGGTCTCATTGGCCTTGCCGGCCAGATGAACGACGATCACCAGCGCGGCAAACGGCGCGAACGTTTCGATCGCGTTGACATAAGCCCGGTCGGCGCGCCTGCCCCAGAGCGGTATCGGACGCTGTGTGGGATCGAGATAGTTGGGGGGTTTAAGCCCACCGTTCGTCATCACCTGGCAGACCACGTAAGGGATCCACAGCGAGGCCGTGAGGATGGCGGTAAAGCCGAGATACTTCAGATCGGTCGACATTGAGCTCCCCCTCCTCAAAAGCGATTTCAAAAGCTCCCGTAACCGGATGCGCCCGCCATCGATTTGCGCCGTGCATCCAGATGCATAACACCGGACTTGGCGTTTTCAGCCCTTGTTCGGATTGATCAGATATTTTTCCCCAGTCGCGCGCTTGCCGTAGACCGCAATGTGGTTCAGCTGCAACGCCTCCTGCAGCGACACGACCTGGGTATAATGACTGGCGAATGTCGTCTTCAGCTCATCGACCACGCGTTGGCGCAGCCTCGCCCCCTCGGCCTGCCCGATTTTCATCAGGAACGGGAACAACAGCCAGCCGCCGATGCCCCAGGCCATGCCGAACGCCCGGTTCAATTCGGTCGGACGCGTGTCGAGGCCGCCATAGATGTAGACCTGCTTGTGCACGCTCGATCCGTAGCGGCTGTAGACCTTTGCCGTCTTGTTGATCGCAATTTCCATGCAGGTGAGAATCTGCCCGACGAGCTTGCCGCCGCCGATCGCGTCGAATGCGATCGTGGCGCCGGTCTCGATCAGCGCGTTGGTCAGGTCGTCCATGAAGGTCGGCGCGGTGGAATCGGCGACATGTTTGGCGCCGATCTTGCGCAGGATGCCGGCCTGCTCCTGGCTGCGCACGATATTGACCAGGCCGATGCCGTCCTTCAGGCAGATCTTGTTGAGCATCTGCCCCAGGTTGGAGGCGGCAGCCGTATGCACCAGCGCCTTGTGGCCTTCCCGCCGCATGGTCTCGGTCATGCCAAGCGCGGTCAGCGGATTGACGAAGCAGGAGGCGCCCTCGGCAGGCGTGGTACCGGCCGGCAGCGGCAGGCATTCGGCCACCTTCAGGCAGCGATATTGCGCGTACATCGCGCCGCCGACCATGGCCACCGTCTTGCCCATCAGCGCCTTCGCGGCATCCGACGATCCGGTCTTGATGACGACGCCGGCGCCCTCGTTGCCGACCGGCATCGATTCATCGAGCCGTCCTGCCATCGCCCGCATCGCGGCTTCCGGGACCTTCGCGGTGACGACGGGCGAATCTTTGGTGCCCGACGCTTTCGCGGTCGACATATCGGCGGCGCCGACCAGGAGCCCGAGGTCCGACGGATTGATCGGCGAAGCCTCGACGCGGACCACGACTTCATCGGGGCCGGGTTCCGGTATCGGCACGTTGACGAGGGAAATTTCGAGTTCGCCGCTCTTCTTGATCAGCGAGCGTAGCTGCAGCCCGGATTTGGTGTCGGCGCTCATCGAAAGACCTCCCGTTTGTGTTTCTTATGAAATCGTTGCCGTGACGCCGACTACCGCAGCGCTTTCAGCGCCGCCCTGCCCGCATATTTTGCCTGCGTGCCCAGTTGCTGCTCGATCCGCAGCAGCTGGTTGTATTTGGCAGTGCGGTCGGAGCGCGCCAATGAGCCGGTTTTGATCTGGCCGCAATTGGTGGCCACGGCAAGGTCGGCGATGGTGGAATCCTCGGTCTCGCCGGAACGGTGCGACATCACGGCGGTGTAAGCGGCCTTGTAGGCCATCTCGACCGCGGAGAGCGTCTCCGTCAGCGTGCCGATCTGGTTGACTTTTACCAATATGGAATTGGCGCGGCCGTGTTTGATGCCATCGGCAAGGCGGGTGACGTTGGTGACGAACAGATCGTCGCCGACCAGCTGAACCTTATTGCCGATCAGGTCGGTCAATTGCTTCCAGCCGTCCATGTCGTCCTCCGCCATGCCGTCCTCGATCGAGACGATCGGATAGCGCGCGGCGAGGTCGGCGAGATATTTTGCCTGTTCGGAAGCCGAGCGGGTTTTGTTTTCGCCGCTATAGACGTAATTGCCGTCCTTGAAGAATTCGGTCGCCGCACAATCCAGCGCCAGCATGACGTCGGAACCGGCCTTGTATCCGGCCTTGCCGATCGCCGCCATGACGAATTCCAGCGCCGCATCCGCCGACGGCAGGTTCGGCGCAAAACCGCCCTCGTCGCCGACATTGGTATTGTGGCCGGCCTTTTTCAGTTCCGCCCGCAGCGTGTGGAAAATTTCCGAGCCGCAGCGCAGCGCCTCGGCAAACGTCTTGGCGCCAACCGGCATGATCATGAATTCCTGGAAGTCGATCGGGTTGTCGGCGTGCACGCCGCCATTGATGATGTTCATCATCGGAACCGGCAAGGTCCGGGCCGAGGTGCCGCCGACATAGCGATAGAGCGGCAGGTCCGAGGACTCGGCGGCGGCCTTGGCTACCGCGAGCGACACGCCGAGGATGGCGTTGGCACCGAGCCGGCTCTTGTTCGGCGTACCGTCGAGCCCGATCATGGTCTCGTCGATCTGGACCTGCTGCTCCGCGTCCATGCCGCCGACCGCATCGAAAATCTCGCCGTTGACGGCAGCGACCGCCTTCTGGACGCCCTTGCCGAGATAGCGCGACTTGTCGCCGTCGCGCAGTTCGACCGCCTCATGCGCGCCGGTGGAGGCGCCCGACGGCACCGCGGCGCGGCCCATCGAGCCGTCCTCCAGCACCACATCGACCTCGACGGTGGGGTTGCCGCGGCTATCGAGAATTTCGCGGCCGATGATGTCGACGATGGCGGTCATGGGAGCCTCTTTGCAGATTTCAGGATTGAGCGTTTGGCGCTGCTTCTACAGCAAGGCTTGGGGGCGGAAAAGGCCGCGTGACCTTGGTGAGGCGATTGGCTAAGAAATCGGCAACGGAGACCGCCATGTCCAAAAAACCTCGCCAATCATCCCCCGGCCTGCAGCTTGGCCGCGCCGTGGAATGGCCCCACACACCCGATGAGGCACAAATTGACCGCGTACCCAATCCGCAACGGGACACCGACTACGTGGTGCGTTTCACCGCGCCCGAATTCACCTCGCTCTGCCCGGTCACCGGCCAGCCCGACTTCGCGCATCTGGTCATCGACTATGTGCCGGGGTCATGGCTGCTGGAGTCGAAATCCCTGAAGCTCTACGTCGCGAGCTTCCGCAATCACGGCGCCTTCCACGAGGACTGCACGATCATGATCGGCAAGCGGATCGCCATGGAAATCAAGCCAAAATGGCTGCGCATCGGCGGCTACTGGTATCCGCGCGGCGGCATTCCGATCGACGTGTTCTGGCAGACCGGCAAACTGCCTGCCGGCATGTGGCTTCCGGATCAGGGCGTCGCGCCCTATCGCGGGCGCGGTTAGGGCTGCACGTCGGGCCGGGCGCCGGCGCTGCTTGCATTCAAAGCCAATATGTTGAAAAACGGTCCGAACGGTTTGAAAGCAGATGCGACGCAAGATTCTCGTCATGGGGCTTCCCGGCGCCGGCAAAACGGCGTTTGCGACCGCGCTTGCGCCATTAATTAATGCGGTCGTGTTCAACGCTGACGCGGTGCGCGCCAACCTCTCGCGCGACCTCGGCTTTAGCCATCAGGATCGCGTCGAGCACGCCCGCCGCATGGGCTGGATGTGCGATCGGGTCGTCGAAGCCGGCGGCACTGTTATCGCCGATTTCATTTGCCCGACGCCGGAGACCCGCGCGGCCTTCGGCGACGACGCCTTCATCATCTGGCTCGATCGTATCGAAGCCGGACGATTTGAGGACACCAATCGGATGTTTGTGGCGCCCGACCGGTTCGATCTGCGTGTCGGCGCAGATGGCGCGCCGCAGTTCTGGGCCGAACAGGCGCTCGCGCTGCTTCGGCCGGCGTTCGACCCGCAGCAGCCGACCGCCTTGTTCGTCGGACGCTATCAGCCGTTTCATCCGGGCCATCAGCGATTGATCGAAGAGGGATTGCGGCGGGTCGGACAGGCCTGCATCGCCGTGCGCGACACCCACGGCATCGACGAAAAGAATCCGTTGCCGTTCTTTGCCGTCAAGCAGCGGATTGAGGCCGCGCTGTCGGCCTATGCCGGCCGCTTCGTGGTGGTCGCGCTGCCTAACATAACCCATGTATTCTATGGTCGCGACGTCGGCTACACCGTGGAGCGGATCGTTCTCGACGAAGCCACCGAGGAAATATCCGCAACCAACATACGCCGGCTTGCCACGCATCCCGGCGCACCCAAGGGCTAGCGATGGCAGACGGCTAATGACGGGCAAGCCCGACATCAACGCACCGCCGGAAATCCCGGTGTCGCTGTCGCTGCCGCTCGAGCAGGTGCTGGCACTCGCCGAACAGCATCTTGAGGCCGGCCGGCTGCCGGCCGCCGAGGCGTTGTGCCGCGACATCCTGCGCACCCGGCCCGATTGCGCCCCCGCCCTGCATCTGCTCGGGATCATCGCCTATCAGGCCGGCAGTCTACCCACCGCGATCGATCTGGTGCGCCGCGCCACGATGGCCGACGGCGGCGTCGCGCTCTATCATTGCAATCTCGGCGAGATGTGCCGGCTCGCTGGGCAAACCGACGCCGCGCTCGCGGCCGGCCGCCGCGCCCTCGCTATCGATCCGGGCCTGCCGCAGGCCAACAACAATGTCGGGATCCTGCATTACGAGCGCGACGAGTTCGACGAGGCGGTCGCGCATTACCGGCGTGCGCTGGCGCTTGCGCCGAACTACGCCGAAGCCTGGAGCAATCTCGGCAACGCGCTGCGCGCGCAGAAGAAGTACGACGAGGCGCTGATCGCCTATCGCCAGGCGCGGCAGTTGCGCCCGGACTATGCGGACGCGATCAACAACATGGGCACCGCCTTGCGTGAAATGGGCCGGCTCACCGAGGCCGAGTCGACCTATCGCCATGCGCTCGCGCTCAAGCCCAACGATCCCGGCGTGCTCAACAATCTGGCGCTCGCGCTCAAGGACGCCGAGCAATTCGACGAAGCGATCGAGCTTCTGACCCGCTCGCTGGCAGCCGATGCCAACAACGTCAAGACGCTGACCCATCTGGCGTTGGTCAGGCTCGAACAGAAGCGGGTGCCGGACGCCGAAATCGCCGCGCAGCGCGCGCTGTCGCTGGCTCCCGGCGAACCCGAGGCGATCAATGCGATGGGGCTGGTGCGCTTCGAGCAGCAGAAGCCGGACGAAGCGCTCGCGTTTTTTCGCCGCGCCCTGGCGCTCAAGCCCGGTCTCGCCGACACCCACAACAATATCGGCAACATTCTGAAGGAAGACGGTCAGCTTGCCGCGGCGCGCGAGGAGTACGAGCGGGCGATCGAACTCGACCCGCGCGAGGCCGCCTATTACTTCAATCTTGCCGACGCGAAGAAATTCACCGTAGGCGACGCCCATCTGGCGGCGATGGAGGGACTCGTAACCAGGCCCGACGCCTTGCCGGACACCGCGCGGAGCCGGCTCAGTTTTGCGTTGTCCAAGGCCTATGACGATCTTGGCCGCCACGACGATGCATTTCGCTGGATGCACGCGGGCAACGCGCTGAAGCGCCGGCGGGTTGGTTATGACGAGGCGCGCACGTTCGCGCATTTCGACCGGATACGCGCGACCTTCGACCGGCGTCTGATCGAGGCCAAGGCGGGCGGCTGCGAGTCGACGCTGCCGGTGTTCGTGGTCGGCATGCCGCGCTCGGGCACCACGCTGGTCGAGCAGATCCTGGCGAGCCATCCCGACGTTCACGGCGCCGGCGAACTGGACGATTTCAGCCAGCTCGCCGACCGGATGCGCGACGCCGGCGGCGATGCCTTGCGTTACCCCGATGACATGGCGGCGGCGACGGCCGGCCAGTTGCGCGAACTCGGCAACGCCTATGCGGAGGGACTGCGGGTCCGGGCGCCGGAGGCCAAACGGGTAACCGACAAGATGCCCGCCAATTTCGTTTTCCTGGGGCTGATCCATCTGGCGCTGCCCCATGCGCGCATCATTCACGTCATGCGCGATCCGCGCGATACCTGCCTGTCATGTTATTCAAAGCTGTTTTCGGCGCCGCAGGATTTCACCTACGACCTCGGCGAACTCGGCCGCTATTACTGCAAATATGCCGAGCTGATGGAGCATTGGCGCGCCGTGCAGCCGAAGGGCCGCGTGCTCGACATCCGCTACGAGGACGTCATCGCCGATCTCGAAACGTCGGCGCGGCGGATCGTCGGTCATTGCGGCCTCGACTGGGATCCGGCCTGCATCGCCTTTCACAAGGCGCGACGCCCGGTGCGCACCGCGAGCGCAAGCCAGGTGCGCCGCCCGATCTATCGCACGTCCGAAGGCCGCTGGCGCGAGTATCGCGACCATCTCGGCCCGCTGCTCGCATCGCTCGATGGCCTTCGTGGCGGGTCCACTGCGCGCCAATAGTGTGAACTTTTTCAGGCACAACCGAAATGATGGCGCGCGCGTGGCAAACCAGCCACAGCCCGCAGGATTCGCTCGGGTTCCATTGCTCGCGCCGGGGTAACCGATTGCTCCGCGAAAGGCCGCGATCTAGCTTTTTGAGCCACAAGTATCGGCAGTATCGGCGGGCTGGAGTATCGACCATGGCTCAGGTCGAATTTCGCGGGGCGTTGCTCACCACGAGTTCTGCGTTGGCGCTGATCCTCGGGATCGGCAGCTCGGCCCAGGCGGGCCCTGTGCCTGTGGCGCCCTGCGCCGTCAACAATACGTTCGCCGGCCTGCCCAACTCCAGCGCGATCAATTGCGTTAGCTTCAATGACGGCGCCAACCACACCGGCGACATCGTCAACAACACCACCGGAACAATCACCCCCACCACCCCCTATCCCCCGATCAACCCGGGCACCAGCTCTGGCATCAGTGTCCTTGGGACCGGGACCAAGCTCACCGGAAACATCACCAACAACGGGACGATCAGCGGGCTGTTTGCCGGCATCAATATCGGCGGCGGTGCGCATGGCGTTGTCCCGACGATCCAGAATGCCGGCGCGACGGTGACGGGCACCATCACCAACAACGGAACGATCACCAGCACCGGCACCGGCATCAATGTCTTCAAGTCGGACGTCGGAGGCTCGATTATCAATAACCTCAACATCACCAGCCGGGATGTTGCCATCGACCTGTTTGGCACGTCCGGGAGTCCGAATACGGTCGGAGGCTCGATCACCAACAACGGCACGATCACCCTCACGTCCGGCAATGACGGCATGGCGGTGCAATTCTTCAACGTAGGGGGCTCGGTCAGCAATACCGGCACGATCAATGCCAATGGCGGGTCCGGCGCCATGAGCGTGGCGAGGGGCAGCGTTACAGGTTCGATTACCAACAGCGGCACCATCAATGCCACTGGGAACGGATTCCTGGTCGATGGCGTCGCGGTCGGAGGCTCGGTCATCAACACCTCGACCGGAACGATCAACGGCAATTTCGGATTCGAAATTCAACGCACGACTGGCTTCGCTGAAACGATTGCCGGGGATGTCTCCAACGCCGGCGTCATCCATGCCTCAGGCAGCACCGGCATCGGCATCGGCATCTACAATGCCAGCATCACCGGCTCGGTCCTCAACAGCGGGACGATCACGTCGGTGCAATATGGCATCGTGCTGGACAACATTTTCGGTCTCGCCGGTACGCCGTCCGCCCTGGCCATCAACAACAGCAACTCGATCACCAGCAGCGGCACCGGCTTTGCCGGCATCGCGCTCTCCGGCGCCACGATCACGAACAACGTAACCAACGCCGTCGGCGGCAACATTACCGCTAACCAGGGTGCCGGCATTCTGCTCACCAACACGACACCGAGCACGGTCAACGCCGGACCAGCGTCGGTAGGCGGCAGCATCATCAACCAGGGCACGATCAGTGCCAAGACCGGAATCATGGTGACTGGCGGCAGCACGGTTGCCGGCGGCATCACCAATAGCGGCAACATCAGCGGCAGCCGGGCGGCGATCGACCTCACCGGCGAGGGCGCGGCGATGACCATCAACCAGCAGGGCGGTACCATCACCGGCGCCATCCTGCTGTCTGCGCTGGCCGACACCGTCAACATCACCGGTGGCGCGATATCGGGCAACATCGTCGGCCAGGGCTCGAGCAACACGGTGAACTTCGCGCTCGGCGCCGGCACGTTCACCTATTCAAATACCATCTCGGGCGTGCACGCGGTCAACGTGAATTCCGGGACCGTCAGCCTGACCGGCACCAACACCTACACCGGCGTCACCAACGTCAATGGCGGCATCCTGGACGTGGAAGGTTCGATCGCGCAGTCCGGCATGACCACGGTAAATGCCAATGCCGCCTTGACCGGCATCGGCACCGTCGGCAACACCACGATCACCAGCGGCGGCATTTTCGCGCCGGGCAGCGGCACGCCGGGATCTTCCATGACCGTGGCCGGCGGCCTCTTGCTGCAGTCCGGCGCGATCTATCAGGTGATGCTCAATCCCACGACAGCGTCGTTCGCCAATGTCATGGCGACCGCGACCCTCAGCGGCGCCTCGGTCAACGCGATTTACGCCAATGGCAGCTATATTTCGAAGCAATATACGATCCTGACCGCGGGCGGCGTCAGCGGCACATTCGGGTCGCTGGTCAACACCAACCTGCCGGCCAACTTCTCGGCAAGTCTCAGTTACGACGCCCACGACGCCTTTCTCAACCTGACGCTGGGCTTCGCTCCGCCGCCGAACGGCGGCCTCAACCAAAACCAGCAGAATGTCGCCAACGCGATCGTCGGCTTCTTCAATTCCAACGGCAGTATTCCGCTGGTTTTCGGCGGGCTGACGCCGGCGGGCCTCAGCCAGATCTCCGGCGAGACCGCGACGGGATCGCAGCAGACAACCTTCAACGCCATGGACCAGTTCATGGGCGTCATGACCGATCCGTTCATCACAGGACGCAATGGCGGGACGGGCGGAACGGGCACGAACTCGTTTGCGGAAGAGGACAATGCCAGCGCCTATGCCGCCGACGGCAAGCCGCGCAGCAAGAGCGAGCGCGATGCTTATGCCGCGATTTATCGGAAGGCCCCGCTGGCGGCCCCGTTCGTTCCGAGCTGGAGCCTATGGGCGGCAGGGTACGGCGGATCGCAGACCACCGACGGCAATGCTGCGCTCGGCTCCAACACCGCGACCAGCAATATTTTCGGCACCGCCGTCGGCGCCGATTACCGATTTTCGCCGTTCACCATCGCCGGCTTCGCGCTGGCTGGCGGCGGCACCAATTTCAGCGTCGCTAACGCCGGCACCGGACGCTCCGACTTGTTCCAGGCCGGCGCGTTTGTACGCCACGATGTCGGCCCCGCCTATATCACCGCGGCGGCCGCCTACGGCTGGCAGAACATCACGACCGACCGTTTCGTCACCGTCGCCGGCGTCGATCATCTGCGCGCCCAGTTCAACGCCAACGCCTTTTCGGGACGCGTCGAAGGCGGCTATCGCTTTGCGACGCCGTGGATGGGCATTACGCCCTATGCCGCCGCGCAATCCACCACCTTCGATCTGCCGGCCTACGCCGAGCAGGCCGTCTCGGGCGCCAACACGTTCGCGCTGGCCTATGGCGCCAGGGACGTCACCGATATCCGCAGCGAGCTCGGCATTCGCACCGACAAATCCTTCGCGATGCAGAACGGCATCCTGACGCTGCGCGGCCGCTTTGCCTGGGCGCATGATTTCAACCCCGACCGCAACATCGGCGCCACCTTCCAGGCGCTGCCGGGCGCAAGTTTCGTGGTCAACGGCGCGATGCAAGCGCGCGACGCCACGCTCACCACGGCTTCGGCCGAAGTCAAATGGATGAACGGCTGGTCCGCCGCCGCCACTTTCGAGGGTGAATTCTCCGAGGTCACGCGCTCCTACGCGGGCAAGGGCGTCATACGGTATACCTGGTAGCCCGCATCTCCGGATTTGCGCAGCTTATGTTGCGCCCGCGTCCGCCGGCTTCCTTGCCCGCAGCCACCGCGCGCAGGCCAATCCGAGCGCGACCATCACGGCGGCGGCCATCAGCAAGGTCGGTACCTTGCCGGCATGTTGAATGCCGAACCCGTAGCCGATGGGGCCCACGGTCTGGCCCATGAAAAAGAAGAACGAGTGCAGCGACAGCGCGGTGGCACGCGCCTCCACCGAAAGCTCGCTGGCGAACACCTGCATGCATCCGTGGATCATGTAAAAGCCCCAGCCCATGCACAACAGGCTGATGGCCTGGATCTTCCAGCCGGGACCGAATGCAATGACGGCGAGTTGCAGGCCGACCAGCGCGGCGCCCGCGATCATCATGCCGCCCATGCCGAGCCGCGGCAGCAGCCGCGAAACCGTCAAGGTGTAAAACAGGCCGCCGACGGCGAAACCGGCGATGACGACGCCCGCGATCGACAGGCTGGTTTCGCCGAGATCAAACAGGAACGCGGCTAGATATGGAAACAATCCCAGCACGCAGCAGCCCTCGACGAAGACCGCGCCGTAGCAAATCGCGTTCGGATTGCTGAAGATGGTGCGATAGCCGTGCC
The DNA here is from genome assembly GCA_035602495.1 of Bradyrhizobium sp. Lineage (GTDB taxonomy): Bacteria > Pseudomonadota > Alphaproteobacteria > Rhizobiales > Xanthobacteraceae > Bradyrhizobium. Next base: position 2,715 of record DATNMT010000148.1, on the reverse strand, counting down.
GGAGCGTTGCCAGATCTGTTCGGGGAGCCCGTTTCAGCGCGGCGCCGCGAAAGCCGAGGGCAACGGCCACCGACGCCAACACTGCCAGCAAACCAAGCACGGCGAGCACGCCGCGCCAGCCGAGGAAATCGCCGATCATGCCCGACAGCGATGCCCCGAGCAGATTGCCGGTCATCGACCCCGCCAGTGTGCGGCCGATGGCTATCTGACGCTTCTCGGAGCCGACCAGATCGCTGGTCAACCCAAGCGAGATCGGGAATACGCCGCCGGCGCCGATGCCCGCCAAAATCCGCGACGCGAACAACAGCGAAAACGACGAGGCCATCGCACCGAGAATATTGGCAACGCCGAGCAGCACCAGGCACAGGATCACCAGGCGCGTCTTGCCGAACAGATCCGCGGCGGCGCCCAGCACCGGCTGGATGATCGCGAAGGTAAAGGCGAACACCGACGCAAAGCCCGCCGCCGCGGCAATGCTGACATTGAAATCGGAAGCGACGTGCGGCAGCACCGGATCGAGCGCGCGCCCCGACAGGCTTGCCGCGAAGGTCGCCAGCGCAACAATATTGAGGGCCGGCGGCAGGCGCTGCTCATCCGGCCGCAATCGCGTTGGCGGCATCAGCGCGCTACATTCTTTTCGAGCTTCTTGGCGAGCGCGTCGAACGCCATCAGCGTCCGCACCAGCCCTTCGAATTCGCGCAGCGGCACCATGTTGGGACCATCCGAGGGCGCGTGGTCGGGATCGGGGTGGGTTTCGATGAACACCCCAGCAACGCCAACGGCGACGGCCGCGCGTGCCAGGACGGGGACGAATTCGCGCTCGCCGCCCGACGAGGTGCCCTTGCCGCCCGGCTCCTGCACCGAATGGGTGGCGTCGAAGATCACGGGCGCGCCGATGGTGCGCGCGAGAATCGGCAGCGCGCGCATGTCGGAAACCAGCGTGTTGTAGCCGAACGACGCGCCGCGTTCGGTGACCAGCACGTTCGGATTGCCGGCGCCGGTGATCTTGGCGACGACATTGGCCATGTCCCATGGCGCCAGGAACTGACCCTTCTTGACGTTGACGACCTTACCGGTCGCAGCCGCCGCCAGCAGCAGATCGGTCTGCCGGCACAGGTATGCCGGGATCTGCAGCACATCCACGGCCTGCGCTACCTCGGCGCATTGGGAAGACTCATGAACGTCGGTGAGCACGGGCATGCCGAGCGAGCCGCGGATTTCGGCAAAAATCGGCAGTGCCTGCATCAGTCCGATGCCACGCGGGGCCGTTCCGCTGCTGCGGTTGGCTTTGTCGAACGAGGTCTTGTAGACCAAGCCGATCTTGAGCCGCGCCGCGATCTCCTTCAGCGCGGACGCGACTTCAAGCGCGTGGGCACGGCTCTCGAGCGCGCACGGGCCGGCGATGATCGAAATCGGCAAGCCATTGCCGAATTTGACCGATCCGGCCGTGACGACCGCCGCAGCTGACACGCTCGCGTTCAAGGCATTTTCCTTTCCGGCGCGACCATGCCGGGCGGTGCCCGAGGGATCAACCCTCTTTGGCGGCTGAATATCAGGGTTGCGCCATTGAACCGACGGTCACTTCACCGACGAGAAGGCCGCCGGCACCAGCAATTGACTGACGATGTTGCCAACGATCTGACCGTCCGCCTCGGTCTTGGCACGAGCTTCGATCCACGCGGGATCGCTCTGAAACGCGGTCCATTTCTTTTCGCGATCAGCGAGCGATTCCCATGCCAGGAAATAGGTCAGCTCTTGGTTGGATTCCCCTATCAGCGTGGTGAAAAATCCGGCCTGCCGGATCCCATGCTTTTCCCAAATCTTCGTCGTGATGGTCTCGAACCGTTTCAGCAGCGCCGGCAGCCGGCCCGGGATACAGCGATAGACGCGCATTTCGTAGATCATGGACTTTTACTCCCTAGTTCCTGTTCTTGCGGTAACGGGAGCGATTTGTCGCAACAATCCGCGCCTTCGTCAAAGGCTGTTGACGTCGGATCACACCAGCCGTGACTGCACCATCGCGGCCTGAATAAACGACGCAAACAGCGGATGCGGCTCGAACGGACGCGATTTCAGTTCGGGATGGAATTGCACCCCGATGAACCAGGGGTGATCCTCGTATTCGACGATCTCCGGCAGCACGCCGTCGGGCGAGAGGCCCGAGAATCTCAGGCCGTGCTGCTCGAGGCGGTCCTTGTAGGCGGTATTGACCTCGTAGCGATGGCGATGGCGCTCCGAAATCTCGGTGGCGCCGCCATAGATGTTGGACACCCGGCTACCGCGCTTGAGCACCGCCGGGTAGGCGCCAAGACGCATGGTGCCGCCGAGATCACCGGACTTCGACCGCTTCTCCAGCTCATTGCCGCGCAGCCATTCCGTCATCAGGCCGACCAGGGGTTCCGGCGTCGGGCCGAACTCGGTGGAATTTGCCTCCGCAATGCCGACCAGGTTGCGTGCCGCCTCGATCACCGCCATCTGCATGCCGAAGCAGATGCCGAAATAGGGCACGTCGCGCTCGCGCGCGAACTGCGCCGCGCGGATCTTGCCCTCGGCGCCACGCTGCCCGAAACCGCCGGGCACCAGGATGCCGTTGACGTGCTCGAGGAACGGCGCGGGATCCTCGTTCTCGAACACCTCGCTCTCGATCCAGTCCAGATTGACCTTCACCTTGTTGGCGATCCCGCCATGCGACAACGCCTCGGTCAGCGACTTGTA
>DATNMT010000137.1:0-13467 GCA_035602495.1 Bradyrhizobium sp. | reverse complement strand
TGGCTGCGCAAGATCGCGATCTTGGTCGTGCTCGCCCTTGGCTGGGAAATTTACGGCCGCTGGCTGGACAGTCCGCTGCTGGTGCCGCCGTTCAGCGAGGCGGTGCGCGCGCTGGTAACGGATATTGGCAACGGCACCATTCCGCGCCGCGCCCTGAGCTCGATGGAGGTGCTGCTGGTCGGCTTTGCCACCGGCACGGTGCTCGCCGGGTTACTCACGGTGTTCGCCATCAGTACCAGGATCGGCACCGATTTCCTCGATACCATGACCGCGATGTTCAATCCGTTGCCTGCCATCGCGCTGTTGCCTCTGGCTCTGATCTGGTTCGGCCTCGGCGCCGGCAGCCTGATATTCGTGCTGGTCCATTCGGTGATGTGGGCGGTCTCGCTCAACATGCTCGCCGGCTTCCGCGGCGTGTCGACGACGGCGCGTATGGTCGGGCGCAACTACAATCTGAGCGGGTTGCGCTTCGTCGCCCGGATTCTAATACCGGCGGCGTTTCCGAGCATTCTCGCCGGCCTCAAGATCGGCTGGGCCTTCGCCTGGCGCACGCTGATCGCGGCCGAGCTGGTATTTGGTGTGTCGTCGGGGCAGGGCGGGCTCGGCTGGTACATCTTCGAGAGCAAGAACCAGCTCAACATTCCGGAAGTATTCGCCGGCCTGCTGACCATTATCCTGATCGGATTGGCGGTCGAGAACGTGGTGTTCCGCTTTATCGAGACCCGAACCGTGCAACGCTGGGGCATGCAGACCTAGATTGCGAAACAACCTGTCCCTGTCGCAAATTCAATGGTGCTGGCAGGCGACTGAGAATCTCGCGATGCTGGGAGTCTCTGTCGCGAACTCAATCTGGCCAGCAGTAGATTGAGAATCGGGCGATGCTATCGTTTCGGAATGCGCTGATCAAAGGCTTCAAGAGATCGTTTTGAACAGGATAGTGCAAGATGACCCGATCGGAAAATCCGAGTCCTTGCTCCCGAAGGGATGTCGCTTAGACGACTTCTCGCACTTCGAGGCGTCGCTCCGGCGAAAATTTACGCTGTGATCCGTCCTGAGGAAATACGCGCGTGCTCCCGCCAACTTTTGTCCGGCAGACCGAAAAACGTCCTGGATGCCGTTGTGGGGAGCGCAGTGGCGCGCCTGGCGCCTTGGTTACGCTCCACCATCCTTCTGTCAAACTCTGGCTTATCCCGGCAACGGAAACGATCCATAACATGGAGACTAGCAAATGACCTTTACAGTGATTGCTCGCCAGCAGGGCCTGCTTGGAATCGCGCAGTGCACGAGTGCGGTCGCGGTAGGCGGACGGTGCCCCTTCATCCGCGCCAATGTCGGCGCGGTGTGCACGCAGGCCCACACCGACCCCGGCCTCGGGCCGCTCGCTATCGAGCTGCTTACGATGGGACATTCACCGGAAAAAGTGCTGAAAGACCTGGCGGAGACCGATCCTGATTTCGCTTGGCGTCAAGTCGGCATCGTCGATCGGCACGGCCGCGTCGCCGTACATACCGGGTCCAGCAGCAAGGATCACAAGGGTTCGATCGTCGGCACCGACTATCTCGTGATGGGCAACAATCTGGCTACCGGCCAAGTCGTCGAAAGCATGAACAGAGCCTTCATCGATTCAGCCGGGCATATTCTCGAGGATCGCATGCTTGTCGCAATTACTGCGGGACGCGATGCCGGCGGAGACCTGGGTAGACATTGGACGTCCGTCATCCTTGTCTATGACACTGAGCCTTATGCGCGCACCGACCTTCGTGTCGACTGGGCACCTGGCTCTGAAGATGCGGTCGACGCGATGACGAAACTGATGGCGAACTGGCGGCCGCTGATTCCCTATTACAAGGAGAAGCCGCACCGCCCGCGGATGGCAGGCTGGCAGGACTGGCTGAAGAATCAAAGTGTCGGCTCATGAGCCGGGTCCCGGCCTGATGTCGCCGGAATTCGTCGCCGCCGCCAATCAAACGGCCGGCACTTTGCCAATCTGCAACTCGACAGCATCAAGAATGGCGATGCCGATGCGCTTGCGACGACGCAGAAATTTAGCGGGCCGCTGACCGAATGGTATTAGAACTATCAATGTCGGTCGTCTAGGAAAGCGCGAGTTCTTGATATCGCTGCGCTGCCACCTCGTCGCATTTCGCGCGGTAGGCGGGAGCGCTGCCGCTATAGCGCGCAACGATGCGAGTCTGCTTGCCTTCTACATTGCTGTTGATCCCGGTCATCCATGAGTTGACCTCGTTGGAGAGTAGACCGACCCCGAGCGCCTTGACGTGACCAGTCCAGGCCGTCACACCCGTTGCGGTTGCCTCCACCCGCGTCAGGCTGAATTCCCGGGTGTAGCGGATCAGGTTAGTCACCCAATCGACATTATATTCGATGCTGCGTGGGATATTGCCTAATGCCGTGTGCGGCCCCATCAGCATCATCATGTTGGGAAAGCCGTCGACCATGACACCGAGATAGGTTTGCGGGCCGTTCTTCCATCGGTCTTTCAACTTTACGCCATCCACGCCGCGGAAGTCGATCTTGTCGAAGCTCCCGGTGATGGCATCAAAGCCAGTCGCGTAAATGATGATGTCGAACTCATATTCCGCGGTACTGGTCTTGATACCCTTCAGGGTGATCCGCTCGATCGGCGTTTCCGTGATGTCCACCAGCTCGACATTGTCCTGATTGTAGGCCTCATAATAGAAGGTCTCGAGCGGCAGTCGTCGGGTGCCGAAGCCGTGGTTCCGTGGGATCAGCTTTTCCGCGATCTTGGGGTCCTTCACCCGCTGTCGGATCTTTCTCGCCACGAAATCGCTAATCGTCGCGTTCGCTTTCCGGTCGATCAAGATGTCGCGAAAATTGCCCTGCCAGATGCCGAAGCCGCGCTCGGCATAGAGTTTCTCGTAGAAAGCCTCGCGCTCCGCGTCGGAAACCTCGAAAGCCCCGCGTGGGTCCGGAGTATGCAGGAAGCAGGCGAAGGTCTCCTGGCAACGCTTGAACATCTCCGGGTAGCCGAACTTGATCTTGGCCTGGGTCTCCGAGTCGATCTTGCTATTGTGCAGCGGTGCGCACCAGTTCGGTGTGCGCTGAAACACGGTCAGATGCCCGACCGTCTTGGCGATGGTTTGGATGGTCTGCACGCCAGTGGCCCCGGTTCCGATGACAGCTACCCGCTTGCCTGCGAAGTCGACCGGCTCATGTGGCCATCGGGCAGTGTGGAAGGACTGACCCTGAAACACGTCCACCCCCTCAATCCGCGGCAAGGTGGGGGCGGAGAGAGGACCGATGGCGGTAATCAGGAAGCGCGCGCGGAAGCGGCTCCCGTCCTGCAGTGTCACGCTCCAGCTGCGCGTATCCTCCTCCCAGGTTACCGCGGCAACCCGGCTGCGGAACAGCATGTCGCGGCGCAGGTCGAACCTGTCCGCGACATGATTGAGGTAGCGCAACGTTTCTGGCTGGCCGGCAAAATGTTCGGACCAGTTCCATTCTTCCAGCAGTTCCTTCGAAAAGGAGTAGCCATAGGAATAGCTTTCGGAGTCGAAGCGCGCGCCCGGATAGCGGTTCCAGTACCAAGTGCCGCCAACACCGGTGCCGGCCTCGAACACGCGCACCCGCATCCCGAGTTCGCGCAATCGGTAGAGCTGGTATATGCCCGACATGCCTGCCCCGATGATGATGGCATCGTAGTTCAGAACTGGTACCGCGTCGTTCGGGGCCTGTATTTCGTGCGAGGCGACCATGTACCGTTGCTCCTGGTGAAACCGGGCTTCGTCGGGCGAAGAGTAAAATCCGGCTGTCGGCTAAGGACGATAGTCAGTGCCTTGGGCGTTACGCAACGATCATATCGCCAGCTTTCTCTCAGGCTACAACCGTGAGCATCCCCCGCCGAGTTCGTGGATCCGGTCAATCAGGGGCCTCGGTATGGGCTTGGCGGGGGGTGCCTAAGGTTAGTGCCGGGATTGGCGTCTGGCCCGTCCGCTACGGCCGGCCAGGGACCGCCGCAGCTCTCTCGCGGTGGTTGACCGAGAATTGGGCATTAGGGGGTGCAATACGGCCCGCAAGGAGCGTCTGCCCCCCATGGACCGCCCGGACCCCACAGACTACTCTGGGCTACGCGGAGAAGGTTCGATTCCAGTTCCTTTCCCTTCCGCCAGCCTTCGCAGCAGGGAACGCATGTTCGGAGTCCTGGGTATCGGTTTCTTGCTGGGCATGCAGCATGCGCTCGAAGCCGATCACATCGCGGCGGTATCGAGCATTGCCGCCCGCCGGACCGACATTCGCGATATCGTCAAGCACGGATTGACGTGGGGGCTCGGCCACACGCTGACGCTGTTCGTCTTCGCCGGCGCCGCCATTCTGCTGGGTCGTGCGATCCCCGAACATCTTGCGCGGCCGCTGGAGACGGCGGTTGGCATCATGCTGGTTGGCCTGGGCGCTCACGTGTTGTGGCGACTATGGCGCGACCGCGTGCATTTTCATCGCCATGGGCACGGCGACGGAATCGAACACTTCCACGTCCACAGCCACGTCCATGAAGCCATCCCGCATGAGGAGAGCGCGCACCTGCATCAACATGGCTTTCGCTGGCGCACGCTGCTGGTCGGGTTGATGCACGGGATGGCCGGTTCAGCCGCCCTTCTCATGCTCGCCATATCGCAAGTCGCCAACGCCGCGTACGGAATGGTCTACGTCCTGTTGTTTGGCGTCGGCTCGATGCTCGGTATGGGCGCGTTGTCCGTCGTCATCGCGGTGCCGCTCGCGGTCTCCGCGCGATGGCTGACCTGGGCCAATCGCGGTCTGCAAGGTGTCGTCGGAATAGTCACGATCGCCATTGGCGGCATGACGATCTACTCAACGGTTCTGTCTTAGGGTACAGGAGCCTTGCTCCCGCAAGGTTCGATGAGCCGAAAGAAAATTCGATGTCGGATCCAAATGCCTCGCTGTCGACGCGCTGCCGAGAAGCAGATCAGGCGCGAGCACCTGATATGATCTGGGCCGAGGAGCGACTTTTGCGCCTCACCGCCCTCGAAACGCGGGCTTGCGCTTCTCCATGAACGCGGTTCGTCCCTCCACGTAATCGGCGGACGCGAAACAGCCGTCGACCGCGACCTGGGCGGCGGCAAGGTTGCGCTTGTCGGGGTCCTTGACGGCTTCGTTGACGCAGAGCTTGACCGAATTGATGGTCAGCGGCGCATTGCCGCCGATCGTCCCGGCGTAATCGCGCACAAAGGTTTCGATGTCGGCGACCGCGACGACACGATTGACCAGCCCCATCTGCAGCGCTTCCGCGGCGTTGAACTGCCGCGCCGTGTAAAAAATCTCCTTGGCAAAGGATGGGCCCACGACGTCGACCAGGCGCTTGATGCCGTCAAAGGCGTAACCGAGGCCGAGCTTGGCGGCGGGGACCGCGAATCTGGCATCTTCCGCGGCCAGCCGAAGGTCGCAGCACAGCGCCACGCCGAGGCCCCCGCCGACGCAATAGCCCTGAATCATCGCGATCGTCGGCTTGCGAAAATCGATGATGGCGGCATTCGCCAGGCCAGCGATCCTGTTGTACTCCAGCACGCTCTCGGGCGACGAGCGCTTCTCGGCGAATTCCGAAATGTCGGCGCCGGAAATGAAAGCCTTGCCGCCGGCGCCGCCCAGCACCGCCACCCGGATTTGATCGTCGCGCTCGAATTCGGCCATGATCTCCGGCACCGCCTTCCACATGTCGAGGGAGACGGCATTGTGCCGGGCGGGATTGTTGAACTGCATCCAGCCGATCGGTCCATCCTTCCTGGCGATCATCCGCTCGGTCGAGGTCTTCATGGTGGTCTCCTGCAGGCGTTGTCGCGCCATCCTATTGATCGAAAACTTCTCGATTCAAACTATCTTCCGCGCGCGGAATTCGGCAATCGACTTGTCGTCATAGCCGTATTGCTTCAAGACTTCATCGGTATGTTCGCCTTTTTCAGGCGTTGCGCGGGTCATCTTGCCCGGCGTCCGGCTCAACTTGATCGCCTGGTTGACGACCTCGATCTTGCCAAGCGATTTATGCTCGACGGCCGCGGCCATGCCGAGATGTTTGACTTGCGGGTCGGCAAACACTTCATCCATGCGATTGATGGGCCCGCAGGGGACGCCGGCCTTGTTGAGCCTGGCGATCAGGTCGCTGCTCGACTGCTTCCTGGTGACCTCGGAGATGATCTGGTTGATGGCGCCGCGATTTTTAGAGCGGGCCGCGTCTTCGGCAAAGCGCGGATCCTCGAGCAGATGATTGAGGCCGATCGTCTCGCAGAAGCGCCTGTAAATGTGCTTGCCGGCGGCGGCGATATTGATGTGGCCATCGCTGGTGGGGAATACGCCGGTCGGGATGCTGGTCGGATGATCGTTGCCGGCCTGACCGGGAACGTCTTTTCCGATCAGCCAGCGCGCCGCCTGGAAATCCAACAGCGAAATCTGCGCGCCGAGCAGCGACGACTGCACCCATTGGCCCTCGCCGGAAACTTCGCGTTCCAGCAACGCGACCAGGATTCCCATCGCGCAGAAGATGCCGGCACCGAGATCGGCCACCGGAATGCCGACGCGCACCGGGCCCTGACCGGGCAACCCCGTGATCGACATCAGCCCGCCCATGCCTTGCGCGATCTGGTCGAAACCCGGCCGCTCGCGATAGGGGCCGTCCTCGCCGAAGCCGGAAATCGAGCCGTAGACGATGCGCTTGTTGACGGCGCGAAGGGTCTCGTAATCGACGCCGAGGCGAAATTTGACATCGGGCCGGTAGTTCTCGATCACGACATCGGCGGTCTCGACCATCTTCTTGAAGATGGCGACGCCGTCGACCTCCTTGAGGTTGAGCGTGATGCTGCGCTTGTTGCGATGCAGGTTCTGGAAATCCGGCCCGTGGCGCGGCCCGCCCATGTCGGCCTCATCGAGACCTTTGGGCATTTCGATCTTGATGACGTCGGCGCCCCAGTCGGCCAGTTGCCGCGCCGCGGTCGGGCCTGCCCGCACCCGCGTCAGATCGAGCACCTTGAAACGGGCGAGCGCCTGTGAGGCGGGGGTGAAAGACATCGGACTTGCTCCTGTTGATTTTGCCGGATTGAGCGGGCTCACACGATCAGCGCCATTTGGCGCGGTTCAAACTCCAGCCACGCCGCGGCGCCGACCGGAAAATCGTCCAGCGGCGAAGTCATCACCCGAAGCTGCAGCGCGCCCTCGCGCGGCCGCACGACGTAGTCCCAGTGTTCGCCGAGATACGCCCGCTCCACGACGATGACGCCGATGGAAGTACAGCCGTCGCGCGCGGCGGGCGGTGAATCGGAGAGCCGCATGCTGTGCGGTCGGACCGAAAACACGGTCTTGCCACCGAAAGGCATCTCGTGATCGAACGCGGCGCGCGGCAGTGCAAAGCCGTCGAACGCAATCTGATGGCCGTCGCCAAAACCCTCGATGAAATTGGTGCGTCCGATGAAGCCGGCCACGAACCGCGTCTTCGGCTGGTTATAGAGCGCGCGGGGCACGTCGACCTGCTCGATGCGGCCATGGTTCATGACGGCGATGCGATCCGATGTCACCATCGCCTCGGCCTGATCGTGCGTGACATAGACCGTGGTGACCTGGAATTCGTCATGCAGGCGGCGGATTTCGAAACGCATCTCCTCCCGCAAGGTCGCGTCCAGGTTGGACAAGGGCTCGTCGAGCAGCAGCACCGAGGGCCGGATCACGATTGCGCGCGCCAGCGCCACGCGCTGCTGCTGGCCGCCCGAGAGTTCGGCCGGATAGCGGTCGGCCAGGTGATTCATATGGACTACTTCCAGCATTTCGCCGACGCGGCGCTTGACTTCGGCGTTCGCAATCTTGCGCAGCTCCAAACCGAAGGCGACGTTCTGTTCGACCGTCATGTTCGGCCAGATCGCGTAGCTCTGGAAGATCATCGACATCTGGCGCCGGTCCGGCGGAACCGAGCCTGCCGGCGAGGACAGGATCTGGCCATCCATCTCGATGGTGCCGAGCGTGGGATCGACGAAGCCCGCGATCATGCGCAAGGTCGTGGTTTTGCCGCAGCCGGACGGCCCCAGCAGGGAAACGAACTCGCCGGATTGCAGTTCGAGATCGATATTGTCGACGGCGAGGAAATTGCCGAAACGCTTGCTGACGCCGGAGAGTTTGAGCCTGCTCAACTATTCCTCCGCAGCATGAAATCGCGCCCGATGATCTTCGATCCGATGCCGGCGATCGCCACAGTGGCGACCAGCAGGATGACGCCGAGCGCCGACAGCACTTCGAAATTGCCTTCCTCCGACAGATCGAACAACATCACCGAGATCACGCGGGTATTCGGCCCGACCAGGAAGATCGCCGAAGACAGTTCTCGCGTCGCCGGGATGAACACCAGGATCCAGGCGCCGGCAAGGCTTTTCTTCAACAGCGGAATCAACACCTTGCGAATCGCCAGCAGCCGGCTGCCGCCAAGAATCCGCACCGCTTCCTCCATTTCCGGGTTGATGCTGCGAAGGCCCGCAGCGCTCGATGTGTACGCGATCGGCAGGAAGCGCGTTGTAAAACCGAGAATCAGGATCGTCGCGGTGCCGTAGAGCGCCAGCGGGGGCGGGGCATAGGCGGCATAGAAACCGATCGCCAGCACGATGCCGGGAACCACGAACGGCGCCATGCAGAGAAACGCCAGCACGTTGCTGAACGGCACCAGCTTTCGATTGACCACATAAGCAATCGCGAGAGTCAGGCTGATCGCGGCGAAGGCGGTCACGGCCGAATAGGCAAAGGTGTTGAAGATGGTCTGCTTCGCCTGGGTCTGCTCGAACAGCAAGTAGTAAAAATTGTGCAGTGTAAGATTGTCGAAGGAGAAGCCGCGGCCCCAGGCCTTGGCGAAGGCGGCCTGAATCAGCACCAGCATCGGCAGGAATACCGCCAGCGCGCAAACTAGTAGCGCATAAGCCAGCATCACCCAGCGCCAAGGCCCCAGCGCGATCATCCGCCGTTCGCCGCCCTTGCCGGTGACGGAGGTGTAGCCCCGGCGGCCGAGAATCCGGCGCTGCACCCAGAACATCAGCACGGTAATGGCGAGCAGCGGCATCGAATAGGCGGCGGCCTCTTCGACGCGGACCGGATATTCGAAGAATTGCCAAAGTTGCGTTGACACCACGTTGAAACGGGCGGGAAGCGCAATCAGCGCCGGCGCGCCGAACAGCGCAATGGCTTCGAGGAAGCTGATGATGATGCCGCCGATGATCGCCGGCGTCACCAGCGGCAGCGTGATGCGCAGCGTGGTCCGCAGCGTGCGTGCGCCAAGTATGTTGGCTGCGTCCTCCATTTCCGACGACACCAGATCGAGCGCCGAACTGGTGAACACGAACGTATAGGGGAACGACGTCACGGCGATCACCAAAATCAGGCCGGTCATCGAATAGATGTTGAAAACGCCGTGCGTGGCGCCGGTCAGCGCCATCCAAACCTTGTTGAGCCATCCGGAATTCGGGCCTGCCAGCAGGATCCAGCCGATGGCGCCGAGATAGGGCGGCGTCACGAAGGCGGCGAACACCATCAGCCGGATGAACGCCTTCGCCGGCATGTCGGTGCGCGAGATCGCCCAGGCGATCGGGACGCCGAAGCAGGTGGCAAGCAGCGCCACGCCTACGCCAAGCTCCAGCGAATTCAACAGCGACTGCAGATGCCGGAGATTGCCGTAAGCAGCGCGGTAATTGGCGAGCGTGAGGTGTCCGGTATCGGTCTCCTGCAGGCTGGAGATGATCAGCCGCAACACCGGATTCAGGATCAGGAAGGCGAGCAGCGCAATCAGCACCAGCCACAGCAGGATGCTGGCGTCGAGACGCCTTATTCTCGAAGCAACGCCGGAGAACTGGACGGCGCGAATGTCGAGCGAGTTGTCAGTCACGTCGATGATCCTGTCGCGATTTCGACCATGATCCGATTCAAGTGAATCGAATCATGGTCTCGTTTCTTGTGTTTGAGCATGATCTTTTCGGAAAACCGGTCCCCACTTTGCCGGATCATGCTCAGACGCCAAACGTTTCGCGCCACTGCTTGATGACTTCCGGAATGCCCTTGGTGATCTGTTCGACCGTCGGCCGGATGATCTTCAGCTCCTTGGCCGATTTGGCGCCCTTCGCGGCCGCGACCTCGGGCCGGATGGTTTCATTGAAGTGGTCCACCCAGATCCGGGAAGCGGCCTCGCTCAACAGGAATTCCATGAAAAGGCGCGCCGCGTTGGGATGCTTGCAACCCTTCATGATGCTGGAAGGCGCGATGACCAGTACGGTGCCGTCGGTCGGGTAGATCAGGGCAAGCGGGTTGCCCTTCTGCAAGCTATCAAGCAGCACGCCAACCGGCCCGGACCCCGCGATGGCGCTTTCGCCAGCGTTCAGCATCGTCACGGTGTCAACGATCGAGCGGCCGACCCTCGGATTGTTCTTGGCGAGCTTTTCGAAGAAATCCCAGCCATATTGATTGCGCATGGTCAGGGCCCAGGTGCCGACATAACCGCTGAAGCCGGGATGTCCGAGCGCGATGTTGTCTTTCCATCTGGGATCGAGCAGATCGGTCCAGTTCTTCGGCGCGTCGGCTTCCTTGACTTTGGAAGTATTGTAGCCGATGCCGATCAGCCCCGCGGAGGTGACGAAGTAATAGCCGTCCGGATCGTAGTTCTTGTAGACGTCGAGTACCTTGGCGGAATTGTCGGGAACGTATTTTTCAAAGGCGCCCTTGGCCTTCAATTCGACGGAGTGACCGATGTCGGTCGAGCTCAAGACGTCGCATTGAATGGCGCTGGCCTTGATTTCCTGGGTGACGCGCTGATAGGCCACCTGCGCGGTGGTGCGCAGCACGTTGACCTTGATGCCGGGATAAGACTGCTCAAAGCTGCGGCCGAGCGCCTGCGCGGTGATATCGTCGGAGTGGGCGGTGTACCATGTCAGCTCGCCGCCTTCTTTCTTCGCGGCCTCGTAGAGTTCCTTCTCGTGAGGCGTCATTGCGGCCGCGGTTTCGGCGAGAACTTTTGCGCTCGCGCCGAGTGCCAAAAAGGCCGAACCGCCCAGGATGAAACCGCGCCTCCGAATGGGGAACATTGCCGACCCTCGCCTGAATTCCGTTTCTTGTTGAGGCAAGTATGCGGGCATTTCGAACCGGCTTCAATTCATTCCGCCGCACAATGGCTTACACTTTGGAAGGGCTTGCCGTTGCGCTGCACCATGATGAGCTTGCGCGGCGAACCGGCGCAACCGATGCGCGCATTCACGCTGTCACAAACGCCAGCAGCACGCCATTGGCTTGGACTGGTGCGACCAGCACGCTGTCGCCAATTTGCGCACCGGCGTTGCCAACGGCCTTTTCGGTAGCAGCAAGGTCGGAGGTGACGAGCACGAGACCGGCGGCGCCGCGCTCGGGGATTCCCGCCAGCGCGACGCCGGGATAGCGCCGGCTTAGTTGATCCCTGGTGAGGAATACGAAATCGGCACGATTCGAACCCGATGGCACCGAGGCCGCGCCATCCGGCTCGGTGCACACGTCGCGATCGATCAAGCGCGCCATGTGGGCGGCGTCCTTGGCCGGCTCCGGCGTAACCAGCAGCACGCGCTTGAGACGCTTGGTGGCGTTGGCGTGCTGCTGCAGTTGTGGAATCCACACGGTCTCCCGCGTCTTGTGCTGGCAGGCGAAAATGCGCACGCCCGCCGGCGCCTCCTCGATCGGCCATTGAAAGGTCCGGAATTTGGCCGCCGACGGCGTGCCGTCAGGCATGCTCACCGGCCGCTCGAAATCGGTCGGGCCGAGCGCGGCGTAACCGCGGGCCCGGATTTCCTCGGCGCCGGCGGCCGAATCCACCGCCGTGAAGGCGATGCGCTCGATGCCTTCGCCGCGGCGTGCCAGGAAATTACGCGTCGGAACATTGTGTTCGGTTTCGGTGAGAACGCCGAGCAGTTCGACATAATCCGCATCGAACATAATGGTGTAGTTGCCCGATCCCATATGGGCGCTGTGGGTGCCGCGCGGCGAGATAGTGAAACCCAGGCGCTTCCAGTTCTCGGCGGCCTTGTCCAGATCCTCGACGACCACCACGGCGTGGTCGATTCCGATGATGTTTTTGAGCGCCACGCCGCTACTACTCCATCATGAATTGACGTAAGAAGCTAAGCAGATCGGTCCTTTGCCTGCAAGACAGCGGCCTCGCGGGCCGCTCACGGCAGTTTCGAAAATCGCGATTCGACCGGGAAGGGCGTAACGATGGATAGCGCAACCGTGCGCTGGCCGGATTCGCACTGGGCGGCCGTGACGCCGCCCGGACCGAATCTGCCGGCACTCGAAGGCGAGGCGCAAGCCGACGTGATCGTGATCGGCGCCGGATTTACCGGTCTATCGACCGCGCTGCACTTGCGCGAAGTCGGCATCGACGTCGCCATCGTCGAGGCGATGGAGCCGGGCTGGGGCGCGTCGGGCCGTAACAATGGCCAGGTGATCCCGACGCTGTCGCGGCCCGATCCCGAAGACATCATCCGCAAGCACGGCGCCGTGGGTGAACGCTTCGTCGCGCTGCTGCGCGACAGCGCTTCGATGTTGTTCGGTGTGGCGCGGCGCTATCAGATCCAGGCCGAGGGCGAGCAGACCGGATGGGTGCAGCCGGTGCATTCGCCGGGCCGCATCGCGATCGCCGAACGCCGCGTCCGCCAGTGGTCGAAATTCGGCGCTCCGGTCGAAATCCTCTCCCGCGACGAGACCTGCACGATGCTGGGATCGGAGGCCTGGTACGGCGGTTTCTGGAACCGGTCCGGCGGTCATATCAATCCGCTGGCGCTGTCGCGCGGCCTTGCGCGCGTGGTGCTGGAACGCGGCGGCCGCATTTTTGCGCGTTCGCCGGCAACCAGCTTTGAACGGCAGAATGGCCGATGGATTGTGAAGACGGCGCAAGGGCAGATCAGCGGCAGGGCCCTGGTTGTCGCCACCAACGCCTATAGCGGCGAGTTCTCGAAATCGCTGGCGCCCGATATCGCCCATGAGGTTATGCCTGTGTTGTCCTGGCAGATGGCGACGCAGCCGCTCTCGGAAGCCGCGCGCAAAACCGTGATTCCGGGGCGGCAGGCGATGTCCGACACCCATGGCGAGCTCTATTTCGCCCGCTACGATGCGCGCCATCGCCTGGTCACCGGCGGCGCCGTAATCGGTCCCGGCAACAAGCCGCGGCGCATCCGGGACCATGTCGCCGAGCGGCTGCAGCGGCTGTGGCCGCAGATCGGGCCGGTCGAGTTCGACCATGTGTGGAACGGCTATGTCGGCATGACCACGGATTTCCTGCCGCGCATTCACCGGCTCGGCCCCGACGCCTTTGGCTGGACCGGATGCAACGGCCGCGCGGTCGCGCTCTCGATCGCGCTCGGGGACGAGTTCTCCAAGGCGGTGCGCGGCTATCCCGAAAGCGATCTCGCGCTGCCGTTGACGGACCCGGCGCCGATCGCAGCCCAC
>DATNMT010000071.1:0-2050 GCA_035602495.1 Bradyrhizobium sp. | reverse complement strand
GGTCGGCCTGACGCTGCCGGCGGCGCGCGACCTCGCCAGCCAGAAGATCCGCGTCAACACCATCGCGCCCGGCCTGTTCCTGACGCCCTTGCTGATGGGACTGAACGAGGAAGCCCGCAAGAGCCTGGGTGCGCAGGTGCCGCATCCGGCCCGGCTCGGCGATGCCTCCGAATACGGCAACCTCGCCGTCCACATCGTCGAAAACCCGATGCTGAACGGCGAAACCATCCGCCTCGACGGCGCCATCCGTATGGCGCCGCGGTAATCACCTCTCTCTCGTGGTCCCCGCGAAAGCGGGGACCCATACACCGGGAACCATCAATGTCGGATTGGAGCCAGTTCCGGATTGAACTTGAACACCGGTGGTTATGGGTCCCTGCGTTCGCAGGGACGACGAAATAAAAAAGCATGTCTCACACAACAGAGTAGCGCCATGAATTTCGATTTCTCCGACGAACAAAAGCAAATGCGCGACGAGGCGCGAAAATTCCTTGCGGAAAAAAGCCCGCCGAAGGCGGTACGCGCGGTGCTCGACGGCAAAGCCACCTACGACAAGGAATTGTGGAAGGGACTGGCCGAGATGGGTTTTCTCGGCGTCGCCATCCCGGAAGCCTATGGCGGCGCGGGCGCGGGTCATCTCGAACTTTGCGTGATCGCGGAAGAAATGGGCCGCGCGCTGGCGCCGGTGCCGTTCTCGTCGACGGTCTACCTCGCGGCTGAGGCGATCTTGCTGGCGGGCAGCGAGGCGCAGAAGCAGAAATGGCTGCCGCTGATTGCGTCGGGTAAGGCGATAGGCACGCTGGCGCTGTTCGAAGCCAAGGGCAATCCGTCGCCGGAAGCAATAAAGCTCGCAGCCTCCGGCGGCAGCCTCAACGGCGTCAAGAAACCGGTGCCGGACGGTGCCATCGCCGATTTCGTCATTGTCGCCGCGCGCACGGGATCGACCGGACGCGACACCGACATCTCGTTGTTTTTGGTCGACATGAAAGCCGAAGGCGTCGAGGCCAAGGCGTTGACCAATATCGATCCGTCGCGCGGACAAGCCGAACTGAGCTTCAAGAACTGCAAGGCCGAGCTGCTCGGCGCCGGCAGCGAAGGCTGGAGCATCCTGAGCCAGGTGCTCGACCGCGCCGCGGTGCTGATGGCTTTCGAGCAGGTCGGCGGCGCCGATCGTGCGCTGGAAATGGGCCGCGACTACGCGCTCGACCGTATTGCCTTCGGCCGGCCGATCGGCTCGTTCCAGGCGGTCAAACACATGCTCGCCGACATGTATGTCTCGGCGACCTTGGCGCGGTCGAATTGCTATTACGGCGCCTGGGCGCTTTCGACCAACGCCTCGGAATTGCCGGAGGCGGCCGCCGCCGCGCGGATCAGCGCGACGCAGGCGTTCCAGCATTGCGCCAAGAACAACATCCAGGTCCATGGCGGCATGGGTTTCACCTGGGAGTTCGACTGCCACATGTATTACCGCCGCGCGAACGCCACCGCGCTCGGGCTCGGCAGCCTGTCTTACTGGGAAGATGCGCTGATTGACCGGATGCGCAAACGGAATGCGGCTTAGATGTCATTCCGGGGCGCGGCGAAGCCGCGAACCCGGAATCTCGACGTAAATAACTTCTCGATTACGGATCGATCCGCCAGAGCGGACCATCCCGGAATGACGAGCAAGGACGATGCGAATGAACTTCGACGACACCCCGCAGGAAGCCGCGTTCCGCGCCGAGGCCAAGGCCTGGATATCCGCCAACGCACCGAAGCAATATGAGGACGAACTGAAAAAGTCCTCGCTCGGTCGCACGCAGCTGAAGGGCGCCAACATCCTCGAGGTCGCAAAAGCCTGGCAGAAGAAGAAGGCCGAGGCGGGCTGGGCCTGCCTGCACTGGCCGAAGGAATATGGCGGGCGCGGGGCTACCCCGATCGAGCGCGTGATCTGGCAGCAGGAGGAAGGCGCCTTCGGCAAGCTCTCGGGCATGTTCATCATCGGCCACGGCATGTGCGGGCCGACCATGATGGCGTTCGCCGCCGAGGATCATAAACGCAAATACCTGCC
>DATNMT010000070.1:0-2248 GCA_035602495.1 Bradyrhizobium sp. | reverse complement strand
GGTCGACCAGCCTTGGCTCGGCGGTCCACAGCGCTTGACCATGTACTTAGCGACGCTCGACTGCGCGATCTCAAACCCAAGCTTGAGCAGTTCGCCGTGAATGCGCGGCGCACCCCAAAGCAAATTCTCCACGCTCATCTGCCGGATCAGCGCGCGCAGTTCTGTCTCGATTTGCGGGCGCCCTCCTCGTGAGCGCGATTTCCAGCGCCAATAGCGGCGAAAGCCGTCCCGATGCCAGCGCACCAACGTCTCGGGACGGAGGATCGTGACGACCTCCAGGATCGACGGAAAGCAACGATAGAGCTGGACGAAGAACCAGCGATCGTTGTTCGAAAGCTGGGCCCGCCCTCTCACCTTGCGTCGCAAAACGATCAGCTGATGTCGGAGCGCCGCATTCTCTGCCTCAAGTCGGCTCTTCGACTTGAATGGCAAGGCCAGCACGGCCAGAACGAAGCACATCAGCGCGACCATCGCGTCAACTTAGCCGATTCTATCGCTCAATAAACTCGGATATGGTTTTCGGTACACACACCGGACCGTTATCGCAGATTGAGCCGCGATAGTGCCTCATCTTAACTTTGTTTGAGCATGGCCGACCGGAAAACCGGTGCCCACTTTTCCGGATCATGTTCACGCGCCGATCGCGATCTTGGGTTCGGCTGGCTCGCGCGATTTCATGTCGTTCAGCGCGCGGCGGAATTCAACCGGCATCACCTTGCGGAATTTCGGCAGCCAGGTCTTCCAGTCCGCGAGAATTGCCGCGGCGCGCGCCGAACCTGTCAGCTTCGCGTGCCGCGAAATCAGGATGTGCAAACGCTCGACATCGAAGCCGGTCAGGTTGGCGAACACGTCAACCTTGCCGTGCGCCTCGAGGTCGCCGGCGTGATGGAACGCGTTGGCGTTGACCATCTCTTCCGAGAGCAGCGGCTCCAGCTCGACCATCGCCAGATTGCACAGCTTCGGAAAGCTGCCGTCCTCGTCGAGCACATAGGCGACGCCGCCCGACATGCCGGCCGCGAAATTGCGCCCGGTCTTGCCGAGTACCACGACAACGCCGCCGGTCATGTATTCGCAGCAATGATCGCCGGCGCCTTCGATCACGGCGATCGCGCCCGAATTGCGCACCGCGAAGCGTTCGCCGGCGATGCCGCGGAAATAGCATTCGCCCTCGATCGCGCCGTACATCACGGTGTTGCCGACAATGATGGATTCCTCCGGCACGATGCCGGAATTCCGGGGAGGCCGCACGATGATGCGGCCGCCGGAGAGACCCTTGCCGACGTAGTCGTTGCCTTCGCCTTCGAGGTCGAAGGTGATGCCGCGCACCAGCCACGCGCCGAACGCCTGACCGGCGGTACCCTTGAAGCTGACATGGATCGTGTCTTCAGGCAGACCGGTGTGGCCGTAAAGCCTGGCGATGGTCCCGGACAGCATCGCGCCGGTGCCGCGATCGGTGTTGTTGATCTCCATTTCGATTTTGACTGGCGCGCCGCGGTCGATCGCCGGCTGCGCCTGCGCAATCAATTTACGGTCGAGCACGTTTTCCAGATGATGGTTCTGTCCTTCGGCATGGAAAATCTTCTGACCGGGGGCTTCGTTTTGCTTGAAGAACAGTTTTGAGAAATCGAGGCCCTTGGCCTTCCAGTGCGCGACCAGCGCGTTCTGGTCGAGCATCTGGGTCTGGCCGACCATATCCTCGAACCTGCGATAGCCAAGTGCCGCCATGATTTCGCGGACCTCTTCGGCCACGAAGAAGAAATAATTGATGACGTGCTCGGGCTGGCCGGTGAAGCGCTTGCGTAGCACCGGGTCCTGCGTCGCCACCCCGACCGGGCAGGTGTTGAGATGGCACTTGCGCATCATGATGCAGCCCGCCGCGATCAAGGGTGCTGTGGCGAAGCCGAATTCGTCGGCCCCCAGCAGCGCGCCGATCACGACGTCGCGGCCGGTGCGGAAGCCGCCGTCGACCTGCACCACGATGCGGCTGCGCAGCCGCTCGCGCACCAGCGTCTGGTGGGTTTCGGCCAGGCCGATCTCCCAGGGGCTGCCGGCATGCTTGATCGAGGTCAAGGGAGACGCGCCGGTGCCGCCCTCGAAACCGGCGATGGTGACGTGGTCGGCGCGGGCCTTGGCGACGCCGGCGGCGACGGTGCCGACGCCGATTTCCGACACCAGCTTCACCGACACCAGTCCGTCCGGATTGACGTTCTTGAGGTCGTAGATGAGCTGCGCCAGATCCTCGATCGAA
>DATNMT010000069.1:0-4344 GCA_035602495.1 Bradyrhizobium sp. | reverse complement strand
GTGCGCAACTGGTTGATGCCGATATCGGCGAGGTTCTGTTCGGTAAGCCCGTCGCCGGACAGGGCGACCTGGATGATCGGCACGGTGGAGGCATAATAATTGAGGATCAGGGGCGGCGTGGCGCCCGGCGGCATCGCCTTGATCAGCGTCTGCGAGATCGCGGTGACCTGGGCGTTGGCGGTGCGGATATCGACGTTCGGCTGGAAGAATATCTTGACGATGCCAAAGCCGTTGTAGGAATTGGAGACGATATGCTCGATATCGTTGACCGTCGTCGTCAGCGCCCGCTCGAACGGCGTGACGATGCGGCCCGACATCTGATCCGGCGGCAGCCCGGTGTACTGCCAGACCACGCCGATCACGGGGATGCGAATGTCCGGAAAGATGTCGGTCGGCGTACGTAGCGCGGCGAGCGGCCCGATGATCAGGAGCAGCAAAGCGAGCACGACAAACGTATAGGGCCGGCTCAGCGCGATGCGGACCAGTGCGACCATATAGCGGGTATTCCCCAGTCAATTCGAAGGGCCTGGCGCTCGCGCGCCAAAAGGCCAGTTCGACCGGCTGATTTACCCGAATCGGGGATAAATAGCCAATATTCGGCGGGCTTTCCGCCTTCACTTCGCCGGTACCTGTCCGCTGTGCCCAAGCGATCCAGCCAGGGCGCGGAGCCATGGTCTCGTCACGCCGCCCTCGCGGGCGATCGGAGCCGATTACTGCACCTGCCGGACGATGTCGTTCAGCGCATTAGCCCGAGCGCATCGGAGAAAAATTCCGGACCCCCGAAATTGCCTGATTTAAGAGCAAGCAGCATGTCGCGGCCTTTGACGCCGACCGCGCGCAACACCGGCACGCCGGCGGCGATTTCCGCGCCCACCAGAAAACCGGGTATCCCCAGGCGGTCCACTACCGCGCCTGAGGTCTCGCCACCCGCGACCACCAGCCGGCGCACGCCGGATTGCACCAACCCCTCGGCGATGTCAGCCATCGCCTGCTCGATGGCATGCCCGGCGGCATCGCGGCCATGGCGCGCCTGGAGAGCCGCGACCTGATCCGGTTCCGAGCTGGAGGCGATCAGCACCGGGCCTTCCCTGAGCCGATCGCTGGCCCAGGCCAGCGCGCGCCGGGCTTCCTCTTTCCCCGCAACGACACGGTCCGGATCGAGATGCAGCACCGGCATCACCGTTTCTGCGTTGGCGATCTGCTGCAGGGTGGCCTGCGAACAGCTGCCGGCAAGGCATGCCGCCGGTCCGCCGACCGCTGCGCTGGAAATGGCGCTCGTCGCGTTCGATTTGACCTTGCCGGAAGCGACCAGCGCGCGGGCGACACCGAGCCCGAGGCCTGACGCGCCGACGGACAGGCGATGATCGAGTGCGACCTTGCCGATGGTTTCCAGATCGCGCTCGAAAACGGCGTCCGCGATGGCCGCGCCAAATCCTTTTTCCGCGAGATCGGCAAGGCGCGCGCGAACGGCTTCCGGCCCCTTCGCGATGACGGCGAGATCGGCGAGGGCGACCTTGGTCTTGCTCTGGCGCGCCAGCACCCGCACCAGATTGGAATCGTGCATCGGGTTGAGCGGATGATCCTTCAGGGGGCTTTCATTCAGCGGCACCGAGCCGACAAACAGGTTGCCCATGTAGACGGTTCGCCCGGTCTCCGGAAACGCCGGCGTCACCAGCACGATCACGTCGCCGCTATCGGCCCGGAGTGCGTCCATCACCGGCCCGATATTGCCGGCATCGGTGGAATCGAAGGTCGAGCAGATCTTGAACAGCACATGATCGGCGCCGCGCCCGCGCAGCCATTTCTCCGTATCCCGCGAGCGCAACACCGCAAGTTTCGCTTCGATCGAGCGGCTCTTCAGCGAGACTACCACGGCATCGACTTCGGGCAGCGCGAGATCGCTTGCGGGCACGCCGATGGTCTGCACCGTGCGCAGGCCGGCGCGGGTCAAGGTGTTGGCGAGATCGGAGGCGCCGGTGTAGTCGTCGGCGATGCAGCCCAGCGCCAGCGTCACGGCTTCACTCCGGCATAGGGCTTGAACCAGTCGAGCCCGTCGGTGGTCTTGCCGCGCGGGTTATATTCGCAGCCGACGAAACCGCCATAGCCGAGCCGGTCGAGTTCGGCGAACAGGAACGGATAATTCAATTCCTCGCCATCCGGCTCGTTGCGCGAGGGAATGCTGGCGATCTGGATGTGGCCGACGATCGGCATCATCTCGCGCAGCCGCGTGGTGACGTCGCCATGGATGATCTGGCAGTGATAGATATCGAACTGGAGCTTCAGGTTGGGGATTTTCAGCTCATTGATCAGGTCGCGCGCGAAGGCAAAATCGTTGAGGAAGTAGCCGGGCACGTTGCGCGGGTTGATCGGCTCGATCACCACGTCGAGCCCGTGGGGCGCGAAAAATTCCGCCGCCCACGCCACCGATTTGTAAAACGCCTCTACCGCTTTGGTCTCGTTGCGGTTGGCGATGCCCGCCATCAAATGCAAGCGCTTGACGCCGGTGGCCTTGGCATAAGGCAGCGCGGTGGCGAGGCTTTGCTTCAGATCGGCGAAGCGATCCGGCAGCGCCGCAAATCCCTTTTCGCCGGCCTCCCAATTGCCCGGCGGCAGGTTGAACAACGCTTGCGTCAGGCCGTTGCGGCGCAGCCGCTCACCGACGGCTTCCGCGGGATGCTCATAGGGAAACAGGAATTCCACCGCCGTAAAACCTGCCTTCGCCGCGGCATCGAAACGGTCGAGGAACGGCACCTCGGTAAACATCATGGAAAGATTGGCGGCAAAACGGGGCATCGACTGTCCTCTTGTGTTCTATTTCACTTTGCCGGGCAGATCGGCGCCGCCGATCCGGGCGTACAGCCGCGCCACCGAGGCGTCGTCGTCACGGCCCATGCCCGACGCCGACGCCATCAGGAACATCTGCAGCGCCGCGGAAGCCAGCGGCGCGGGGAATCGCGCCGAGCGCGCCATGTCCTGCACGATCCCGAGGTCTTTCACGAAAATTTCCACCGCGCTGCGCGGCTTGTAATCGCCGGCGATCACATGCGGCATGCGGTTCTCGAACATCCAGGAATTGCCGGCCGACGCCGTGATCACCTCGTAGACTTTCTGCAGGTCGAGCCCCTGTTTGGCGGCGAAGGTGATCGCTTCCGAGGCGACCGCGATGTGCACGCCGGCGAGCAACTGATTGATCATCTTGAACGCGGCACCCTGGCCGGGGGCGTCGCCGAGTTCGTAGAGTTTTGCGGACATCGCATCGAGCGCGGGCCGCGCTTTGGCGAAGGCGGCGGGACTTCCAGATGCCAGAATCGTCAGTTCGCCCTGGGCCGCGCGTTGCGCACCACCCGAGATCGGCGCGTCGAGATAATGCCGGCCGGTGGCTTCCAGTTGTTTGGCCAGCCGCCGCGCCGCGTCAGGATCCATGGTCGCCGAGGAGACGACCACTGCATCCTTGGCCAGCGTCTCGGCGACGCCGTCCTTGCCGAACAGGATGGTTTCGGTCTGGGCGGCGTTGAGGACGACGCTGACGACGATGTCGGCGCCTTTGGCGGCCTCCGCCGGCGTCTTTGCGGCATTCCCTCCGTCGGCAACGAACCGCGCGACGATGTCGGCCGAAACATCGCAGCCGGTTACGTCAAAACCTGCGCGCCTGAGCGAGGCCGCCATGCCGAACCCCATCGAGCCCAGCCCGATGATGGCGATACGCGGTTTTGGGATGACGGCTTCGGACATGCGGCAACTCCTTGAGGCGGTTCCTCGAAGCCGAATTTCGGGTACGGCTTTGCCTCTGGGTATCACGGCTTGGCCGCGCTGCCAAAGCATGAGACAAGGCGGCATTGAGGATGCTGCCATGAACGAAACGAAGCTCCGCGAGGACATCTGCCGGCTCGGCCGTTCGCTGTTCGAGCGCGGGCTGACGCCCGGCTCCTCCGGCAATATCAGTGTCAGGTGCGAGGACGGCGGCTATATGGTGACGCCGACCAACGCCTCGCTCGGATTTCTCGACCCGGCGCGGATATCGCGGCTGGACGCCAATGGTCGGCTCGCCTCCGGCGATGCCCCGACCAAGGAAGTGCCGCTGCATACCGCGCTCTACCAGACGCGAACCAGCGCGCGCGCGGTAGTGCACCTGCATTCGACGCATTCGGTGGCACTGTCGATGCTGCCGGAGATCGATCCGCGCGCGGCGTTGCCGCCGATGACCGCCTACTACCTGATGAAATGCGGCGCCACCGCGCTGGTGCCGTATTATCGGCCCGGCGATCCGGCGGTGGCGGATGCGATCAAGGGGCTTGCGGGCAAATATTCCTCCGTGCTGCTCGCCAATCACGGCCCGGTGGTTTC
>DATNMT010000028.1:0-3970 GCA_035602495.1 Bradyrhizobium sp. | reverse complement strand
GACGATCAAGGTGCCGTCGTCGGCGCACTTCGCGGCATAGCGTTCGATGAAGCTGTCATCCAGGAAGCCGTTGAAACGGTCGTGACGGCTGCGCGGATCGAGCCGCAACAGATGATCCCGCAACAGCGGCAATTCTTCTTGTTGACGGAGGGTCCGAACGTAGCCACGGGGCAGTGTCGACCGGGCGGTATCTTCGTGCATTTCAGAACTCCTCTTGGAAGCCCTCGAGGAGGCGTTCGAATCCCTAGATCAGTTATATTGTGCATTGCAACATGGAATTCAAGGCCGCTTCCCGCCTCAAATATCGGCAGAGTCTCGCGACCGAATAGTTAACAAATCTGCAACACCCTGTTCATACGAGGACCATCTGCGTCTGAGTCACCACCGCCACCAGCTTGCCCTCCTCGGTCTCCAGCCGCGTCTGCCAGACCTGGGTGCGGCGACCCCGGTGCACCGGTGTCGCGGTCGCGACGAGCGTGGTTCCTTCCTTCGCGCCGCCGATGAAATTGGTCTTGCTTTCGATCGTGGTGGTGCCCTTGGCATCGTCCGGCAGATTGATCACGGTCGCGGCAGCACCGACCGAATCCGCCAACGCCATGATCGCGCCGCCATGAATGGTGTGGCCCAGCGTGCAAAGATCCGGCCGAACCAGCATCCGCGCCACCACGCGATCCTTGTCCGCCTCGGTGAAGGTGACGCCCTTCAGATTAGCAAAAGGCATCTGCATCGAATTGACTTTTTCAAGTGGCGTCATCTGGCAGTGCTCCCGTTTTCTTCTCCCGTCATACCAATTTTTTGGAATGATGGATTGCCGGGTCAAGCCCGGCAATGACATCCGAGGTAGCTGCCGTGACAATACCCGCATAATTCTGCATATCATCCCGCCATGCGCCACTTCCCTCCCCGCCGCATCGTCTGTCTCACCGAGGAAACCGTCGAGACGCTGTATCTGCTGGGCGAGCAGGACCGGATCGTCGGGGTCTCCGGTTACGCGGTGCGGCCGCCGCGAGTCCGGCGCGAGAAGCCGCGGGTATCGGCCTTTATCTCGGCGGATATTCCAAAGATCCTGGCGCTCGAACCGGACCTCGTTCTGGCCTTCTCGGACTTGCAGGCCGGCATCGTCGCCGACCTGGTGCGTGCCGGCGTTGCCATCCACGTCTTCAACCAGCGCGACATCGCCGGCATCCTGGCGATGATCCGCACCGTCGGCGCGCTGGTCGGTGCGGCCCCGCGCGCCGACCAGCTCGCCGCTGCGTATGAGGCCCGTCTCTCCAACATCGCCTCGGCCGACCGTCCCTCACCCAGGCCAAAGGTCTATTTCGAGGAATGGGACGATCCCTTGATCAGCGGCATCGGCTGGGTTTCCGAACTGATCGAGATTGCCGGCGGCGAAGACGTGTTGCCAGACTTGCGCTTTCAGCAGGCCGCCAAGGACCGGATCATTTCGCCTGATCTCGTTCGCGACACCGCGCCGGATGTGATCCTGGCATCCTGGTGCGGCAAGAAGGTCGTGCCCGACCGGATCAGAAAGCGGCCGGGCTGGAGCGATATTCCGGCGGTCCGCAACGACCGCATTGTCGAGATCAAGTCGCCGTTGATCCTGCAGCCCGGCCCCGCCGCGCTGACCGACGGGCTGGATGCGATCGTCGCGGCGCTGTGGCCCGCCGCTAGATAGCCTCCACCCCTCGGCGCCGCGGGTCGATGGTATCGCGACGAAAGCCTTCGTGGTCGCAAGCTGGGCGTCGAAATTGGCGTCGACGGCATCGAGGATTTTCCGTCTGGCATCGATGACGTTCATATCCGTTCCATCCCGGTTTGCGGCTTTCAGAATCAGGAGCGCGCCAATAGGCTCCACAGTCGGCCCCCTTCCATGGAGACACGGATGCCCGCTAACCGCAACATTCTCTATCTGATCATCGGCGCGCTGATCGTTGCAGTGGGCGTGCTCGGCTACAACGCCTACCAAACCAAGAAAGAGCCGGAAGGCCTGCAAATCAACGTCGGCCCGAACGGGCTGAAGATACAAAACAAATGAAACAAGCCGCCACGGAGGTCGCGAAGATTTCGCGGATCGGGCTCTTGTGCCTGCTATTGCTCGGCGCGCTTACGTTCACCGCGACGCCGGCGATGGCGGATCAGGTATCGCGCGAACAGGACATCGTCAATTTGCGGCTGGGGCAGCGCATTCTTGTCGACGACGGGTCGTGTCCCGCCGGCCAGATCAAGGAAGTATCCGGCGCCAGGATGACCCCGAGCGGAATTCTGCGCGCGGTAAGGTGCATCCCGCGTCTGGGAACCAAGAAATAACTGGAACCTGGTTCGGTGAGGCCTAGTTCGTCGCCGGATCGAACATGCATTGCAGCGTCGGCTTGGCGATCTTGGTGAAGGTCGGGCCGATCTCGGATTGCTTCGATGCCGGCACCCATTCGGTCTCGATGGTGGGTACGCCGGTCTCGCTGATGCCGCGCAGCAACGCCTCCCGCAGATCGGCATCTTCAACGGCGGCGGCGGCATAGTCATGCAGACAGCCGCAGACGGATTCGGGATGCGCCCAGCGTCCCACCATGTGGGGCGCGCAAAGCCGGACGAATTCGCCGCGCGGATCGGGAAGCTTTTGCAGCGACCGGAACTGGATCTGCTGAACCTGCGCCTGCTGCTGCTGTACCGGGGCTTGCTGGGGCTGGGTCGCCTGGACCTGACTGGGCTGGACCTCGGCGCGTGCCGAACCCGCCAGAATGACAGAGCTAACAATGGCTACCGCAACGATTCGAAAATACATGATGTCCTTTACCGGAAAACGCTGGATCTCAACTCGGCCGCGACCTAGCGCGTCGCCACAATGATGGGATTGGGAGCCAACGGGACGACCGGCGAGCCGGTGTAGGCGAAGGTCCCGATCCCCGGCAAATTATCCACCGAACCAGCCATCGATGAGCCGCCGATCACGAAGGCGAAGGCAAGGATGAAGCTGAGGGTTCGCATTTGACTGTCTCCGGGTCTGTCCACCGGCTTTCCGCCGCTCTTGTTGTGAGCTTGATAATCGTGGGGCGTTTCAGGCCGTCTGCGCCAAAAGCGGAAAATGGTTTCGCCGCACAGCAGAATTGTTTCATCGCTCTGACCGGACGAAATAATTCTCGAAAAAAACTAATAATTTCAACGGAGCAAGATTCTGTCCGTCGATCGGTCATTGGCCGAATTGGTGGTTCACTGGCCGATAGCGGCAACCAGTTCAGGCGCCAGGGTCACGATGGGCGACCCGCAATAAACGAAGGTGCCAACACCCGGCAGGTCGCGATCGGCCGAGCCTGCCAGCGAGGGTCCGGTGAGGACGAAAGCAAGAGCGATCAGGTAGTTGATGGCGCACATCGGATTTCTCCACGAAGCATCTGAATTTGAGACGCTCGCAAAGACGCGATGGTTCGAGCCGAACCCGACTTTTTAACCTTTCTCTGGTGGAGAAGCCGCGCGGCAGGCCGATGCACCGTGAACCAAAACATCGACCCCGCCGACTCAATCAGATCGCGCTGCAACTTTTCCGTGCAGTCGCGCGTTGTAATCCAACAAAAGGATTTCAGTCGTGGGCAATGGCAACGTCGAAGTTGGCAACAAGACCCCGACTCGCAGGCCCGGCCAGCCCGTCGTTAGGCGCTCCGGCCGTGCCGATGACGTTTCCGACCTGCGAGGCGAGACGCAAAATCCCCCGAAATCCGCGCGGCCGAAGATTTGTGGCGCGATGTCGCAGCAACGCTCCGATAGCGGTAATGAATCGGCGCCGCAAAAATTCGTTCAACTCGTGGGTTGCCGCGACCCCAAGGCCCGGCAGGCGCCGGAGGAACGCGCGCGCTCCGCTCCGAAAAAGCCTTAAGTCACAGGCCCCTCATTGAATGAATTCACCGCATTTCTGAACCACGGCATCCGTGGCGCCCCAAGGCATGATCGGCACCGAGGAGGTCGAATTCTTCGGTGAACC
>DATNMT010000506.1:0-10607 GCA_035602495.1 Bradyrhizobium sp. | reverse complement strand
CATGGCGCTGAATCTCGAGACCGACAATGTCGGCATCGTGATCTTCGGCGCCGACCGCGAGATCAAGGAAGGCCAGACCGTCAAGCGCACCCGTTCGATCGTGGACACGCCGGTCGGCAAGGGCCTGCTCGGCCGCGTCGTCGATGCGCTCGGCAATCCCATTGACGGCAAGGGCCCGATCCAGGCGACGGAACGCAAGCGCGTCGACGTCAAGGCGCCCGGCATCATTCCGCGCAAATCGGTCAACGAGCCGATGGCGACCGGGTTGAAGGCGATCGACGCGCTGATCCCGATCGGCCGCGGCCAGCGTGAATTGATCATCGGCGACCGCCAGACCGGCAAGACCGCGATCGCGCTCGACACCATACTCAACCAGAAGCCGCTCAACGCCCAGACCGACGAGAAGATCAAGCTGTATTGCATCTACGTCGCGATCGGCCAGAAGCGCTCGACCGTAGCGCAATTCGTCAAGGTGCTGGAAGAGCAGGGCGCGCTGGAATATTCGATCATCGTCGCCGCCACCGCGTCCGATCCGGCGCCGATGCAATACATTGCGCCTTTCACCGGCTGCACCATGGGCGAATATTTCCGCGACAACGGCATGCACGCCGTGATCATCTATGACGATCTGTCGAAGCAGGCCGTCGCCTATCGCCAGATGTCGCTGCTGCTGCGCCGCCCGCCGGGCCGCGAGGCCTATCCGGGCGACGTGTTCTACCTGCATTCGCGCCTGCTCGAGCGCGCCGCCAAGCTCAACGACGAACATGGCTCAGGCTCGCTGACGGCGCTGCCGGTCATCGAAACCCAGGCCAACGACGTCTCGGCCTATATCCCGACCAACGTCATTTCGATCACCGACGGCCAGATCTACCTCGAGAGCGATCTGTTCTTCCAGGGCATCCGTCCGGCGCTGAACGTCGGCCTGTCGGTTTCGCGCGTCGGATCCTCGGCGCAGACCAAGGCGATGAAAAAAGTCGCCGGCAAGATCAAGGGCGAGCTGGCGCAGTACCGCGAAATGGCGGCGTTCGCGCAATTCGGTTCCGACCTCGATGCCTCGACCCAGCGCCTGCTGGCGCGCGGCTCGCGCCTGACCGAACTCCTGAAGCAGCCGCAATTCTCGCCGCTGAAGATGGAAGAGCAGGTCGCGACGATCTATGCCGGCGTCAACGGCTACCTGGATCCGATTCCGGTTGCCAAGGTGCGCGCGTTCGAGGACGGCCTGCTGTCGCTGCTGCGCGGCAAGCACATCGACATCCTCAATGCCATCCGCGATAGCCGCGATCTCTCCGACGATGTCGCCGGCAAGCTGAAGGCGGTGGTCGAGGGTTACGCCAAGAGCTTTGCTTGAGATGTCGGTTGCTCGATTTGCCATCACGGCCTGGCTCGGACGCCGGACCTGATGAAAGAGGGGTTAGCGGTCGGATCGAAGATCGGACCGCCGGGGTGAACTGAGAATGGCTTCACTGAAAGACATGCGGGTCCGCATCGCCTCCACCAAGGCGACGCAGAAGATCACCAAGGCCATGCAGATGGTGGCGGCCTCCAAGCTGCGCCGCGCGCAAAACGCCGCCGAGGCGGCGCGGCCCTACGCCGAAAAAATGGATGCGGTGATCTCCAACATTGCGACATCGGTTGCGGGTTCGCCCGGCGCGCCGGTTTTGCTGACCGGCACCGGCAAGGACCAGGTGCATCTGCTGCTGGTCTGCACCGGCGAGCGGGGCCTGTGCGGCGCGTTCAACTCGTCGATCGTGCGGCTCGCCCGCGAGCGCGCGCTGGTGCTGATGAATCAGGGCAAAGAGGTCAAATTCTTCTGCGTCGGCCGCAAGGGCTTCGAGCAGCTGCGCCGCACCTTCGAGAAACAAATCGTCGAAACCGTCGATCTGCGCTCGGTTCGTCAGCTCGGTTTTGTCAACGCCGAAGACATCGCCAGGAAGGTCATCGCCCGCTTCGAGGCCGGCGAATTCGACGTCTGCACACTGTTCTATTCGCGATTCAAGTCCGTGATCGCGCAGGTTCCGACCGCGCAGCAGATCATTCCGCTGGTCATGGAAGCCCAGCCTGCCAATGCGGGGCCGGCGACCGCTTACGAATACGAGCCGGAAGAAGACGAGATCCTGACCGGGCTTTTGCCGCGCAATCTGGCGGTGCAGGTCTTCCGTGCGCTTTTGGAAAACAACGCCTCGTTCTACGGCGCGCAGATGAGCGCTATGGATAATGCGACCCGCAACGCCGGCGACATGATCCGCAAGCAAACCCTGATGTACAACCGCACCCGCCAGGCGATGATCACCAAGGAGCTGATTGAAATCATCTCCGGCGCCGAGGCGCTCGGATAGCCGCAACGGTCGTTTGAGATAGAATTCGAAGGAGAGAGTTTCATGGCTACACCCGCCAACCAGACCGGACGCATTACGCAAGTCATCGGCGCCGTCGTCGACGTGCAGTTCGAAGGGCATCTGCCGGCCATTCTGAACGCGCTCGAGACCCAGAACGGCGGCAACCGCCTGGTGCTCGAAGTCGCGCAGCATCTCGGCGAATCCACGGTGCGAACCATCGCGATGGATACGGCGGAAGGCCTGGTTCGCGGTCAGGAAGTCGGCGACACCGGCAACCCGATCATGGTGCCGGTCGGTGCAGGAACGCTCGGCCGCATCATGAACGTGATCGGTGAGCCGGTCGATGAAGCCGGGCCGATCAAGTCGGAGGGCAACCGCGCCATCCATCAACCGGCGCCGGCCTACACCGAGCAATCGACCGAATCGGAAATTCTCGTCACCGGGATCAAGGTCGTCGATCTGCTGGCGCCTTACGCCAAGGGCGGCAAGATTGGCCTGTTCGGCGGCGCCGGCGTCGGCAAGACCGTGCTGATTCAGGAATTGATCAACAACGTCGCCAAGGCGCATGGCGGTTATTCGGTGTTCGCCGGCGTCGGCGAGCGCACCCGCGAAGGCAACGACCTGTATCACGAGTTCATCGAATCCGGCGTCAACAAGAAGGGCGGCGGCGAAGGCTCGAAGTGCGCGCTGGTGTACGGCCAGATGAACGAGCCGCCCGGCGCCCGTGCCCGGGTCGGCCTCACCGGCCTGACCGTCGCCGAACATTTCCGCGATCAGGGCCAGGACGTGCTGTTCTTCGTCGACAACATCTTCCGTTTCACCCAGGCCGGCTCCGAAGTGTCGGCGCTGCTCGGTCGTATCCCCTCGGCCGTGGGGTATCAGCCGACTCTTGCCACCGACATGGGCGCGATGCAGGAGCGCATCACCACCACCAACAAGGGTTCGATCACGTCGATTCAGGCGATTTACGTCCCGGCGGACGACTACACCGATCCGGCGCCGGCGACGACGTTTGCCCATCTCGATGCAACCACCAACCTCGATCGCGCGAGCTCGGAGAAGGGGATTTATCCGGCGGTCAACCCGCTGGATTCGACATCGCGGATGCTGTCGCCGCTGATCGTCGGCGAAGAGCATTATACGACCGCGCGCATGGTTCAGCAGATACTGCAGAAATACAAGTCGCTGCAGGACATCATCGCCATTCTCGGCATGGACGAATTGTCGGAAGAGGACAAGATCGCCGTTGCCCGCGCCCGCAAGATCGAGCGCTTCCTGTCGCAGCCGTTCTTCGTGGCCGAGGTCTTCACCGGCTCGCCGGGCAAATTCGTCGAGCTCGCCGACACCATCAAGGGTTTCCGCGGGCTATGCGAAGGCAAGTACGACCACCTGCCCGAACAGGCCTTCTACATGGTCGGCACCATCGAAGAGGCGGTCGAAAAGGGCAAGAAGCTGGCCGCGGAAGCCGCTTGAGGGCGAATGGCGAATAGGGAGTAGCGAATAGTTACGCTCTGCTTCTTCCTTCGCCACTCGCTATTCGCCACTCGCTATTCGCAAGGTTCACCATGGCCACCTTCCACTTCGATCTCGTCTCGCCCGAAAAGCTCGCCTTCACCGGCGACGTCGATCAGGTCGATGTTCCCGGCGTCGAGGGCGATTTCGGCGTGCTCGCCGGACATGCCCCGGTGGTGGCCGCGATCCGGCCGGGGATCCTGACCGTCACCACCGGCGGCACGCATCAGAAGATCATCGTGCTCGGCGGGCTTGCCGAAGTGTCCGACAAGGGTCTCACGGTGCTGGCCGACGTCGCCACCTCGCTGGAGGAACTCGATCGAGCCAAATTCGCCGACAAGATTTCCGAGATGGAGGCCAAGCTCGCCGAGAAGGACGGCTCCGAGCTCGACCGCGCGATCGAGCGGCTCGATCACTTCAAGAGCATCCAAAACCAGCTCAATTCGACGGCGCTGCATTAAGGCGAGTGCGGCTCGCCGGGCACTCTGAACAATCAATAAACCCGGTATACCCGCAGGCGTAACCAGCGCCGAAAGCCGGTTGCGCCTTGGAACTTCTGGCGGCATTCTCGGCCACCGATTGCTGTCCGGGGCTGCCGTCATGAAACGCAAGATCGCGGCGATTTTCGCGGCCGATATTGCCGGCTATTCGAGGCTGGTCGCCGAGGACGAAGAGGAAACGCTGCGGCGGCTTGCCTCCTATCGCTCGGTCACCGACGATTTCATCGCCAGGGCCGGCGGACGC
Organism: Bradyrhizobium sp.; assembly: GCA_035602495.1. Lineage (GTDB taxonomy): Bacteria > Pseudomonadota > Alphaproteobacteria > Rhizobiales > Xanthobacteraceae > Bradyrhizobium. The sequence goes on along the minus strand of DATNMT010000506.1, from coordinate 6,015 downwards.
ATTTTCAACACCGCGGGCGACGCCGTGCTGGCGGAATTTCCCAGCGCCGTCGAAGCGGTGCGTTGCGCGATCGATATCCAGGAAAGCCTGCGCACCCGCAATATGGCGTATCCGCCGAGCCGCCACATGAGCTTTCGCATCGGCATCACCATCGGCGACGTGGTCGAGCGCGATGGCGACCTGCTCGGCGACGGCGTCAACATCGCCGCAAGGCTGGAAGGGTTGGCCGAAATCGGCGGCATCTGCATTTCGCGCGCGGTGCACGAGCAGGTCGCCAACAAGCTGTCGGTGCAGTTCGCCGACATCGGCGCGCAGGAGGTGAAGAACATTCCGACCCCGGTGCACGCCTACATGGTGGCGATGCGGCGCGAGGACGGCAGCTATTCGATGCCGCAGGTGAAGAAGCCGGCCGCCAAAAGCACCGGAACTCCAAACTGGGTTTGGCCGCTGGTGGTGGCGGTGATTTGTCTCGTCGCCATCGGCGTCACGGGCTTCCTGTATTTCACCAAGATCGAGCTGACGGCCGGTCCCAAGGAAACGTCGAAGCAGACCTCGACGGCCAGCAACAATGCGGCTCCGGCGCCCTCGCCAACCCGGGTTCCGGCTACGGCGCCGACATTGGCGGCACCTGCGGCTCCGCCACCACCGCCCTCATCGCCGCCGATCCCGTCGCGCGAAAGGTTTGCCGCCGAGACCGTGCCCTTCATTCCCGATCGCGCGCGTGCGGCGCTGGCGAGGGAGTATGCGCCGGCGCCGGACTACAAGGCCTTCGCGCTGAACGCCAACGGCACCAACACCTTCGTCACCGGGCGGCAGGATGAAGAGACCGCGAAGAACGCCGCACTCGAGCAATGCCAGAAAGCGTCGGACGCCACGCCGTCGCCGCGCAAATGCGAACTTTACGCCGTCGGCAACACCATGGTCTACCCGCACGGCCGCCCGCCGGTGCCGCCGACACCGTGGATCAAACGCGATCCGTCGACCGAGCGGCCGTTCGCGTCCAGGGAGGTACCGATCGTGCGCGACCCCGGCAAGGCCCGGATCGAGACCACTTATCCGCCGGGCCCCAGGAGCAAGACCCTTGCGATTGGACCTGGCGGGGCATTCTTCTTCAATTTCGGCGCCGGCAACACCGAAGAATCGGCGCGGCGAATTCTGGAAACCTGCGGCGCCGTGATCGGCGTCGCCTGCATGATCGTGGCCGCCGACGACGTCTTCGTGGTGCCGGTGCCGGCCACCCTGAAAGCCATCGGCTTCTTCCGGCCCGACCGCAATCCCTCCATCGCGATGGATGCGCGCGACGAGGTGGCGCGCAAACTCGCCGATGCGCCAGGCGGATGGAACGCGGTCGCCGTCGGCACGTCGGGGCGCCCAGGACTGGGGCTCAAGGCTTTGAGCGAACAGCACGCGGTCAACGAGGCGCTCGGAAACTGCGTCAAGCACGACAGCGATTGCCACGTCATCGCGATCGGCCCGTTCGCGGTCGGACCGAACTAGACTAGGGCGTGTACTCACAAATACAGAACGCTCACAGCTTGGCGATGTCCGCTCTACAATCGGAAGCGGGCATCCGGGCTGGCCTGCGGCACGTCTGCTTTGTGCCAGCAACGGACCTAAGAGCTGCGCGACTCTGCCCCAGCCTTGGCTGTCGGCTATATAAGCTATTTTTCGATCTTGTCGTGAAGTTGCCAGAATCGCAAAGTGCGTTGGGCAGTTTCCACCGAAAGCTTGCCGTAATCCTTTCCGGCAATTTCGAGCGTCCGCTCGTCGATCCGAGGTTTGACCTGCCGGTGGGTCAGGATCGCTTTGACCGTCGGCCAAGCCAATGCAGCTGCTCTGCAGGGGATCAGCACCAGGTCGGCGCGGTGTCCTTCCATCACCTTCGCGATCAACGCGCATGGTACGTTGGTCGGAATTGCTAGCGCGGCGGTGACTTCATCGAAGCGTCGAGATTCTGCTAACTTGATGATGGCCGCGTCATTCAACTCGTTGAGACCCTTCATGCGCCGAACGATTGCTTCCGCCCGGGTGAAGTCTCGCGTCTGCTGGGGTTTCACGCCTGCGGCGTCCGCAATCGCTTTAAGAACGCGGCCGATTTCCTCCTGAAGCTCGGGCGGAGCAATTGCCATGAGCCGCGCGCGTACCGCTTCGGTCGCACGTCGCAGGAGGTCGCGGAGAAAATTGATCGGAAGATCGGTGCGAAGCCCGAGAATTTCGGTGAGTTCGTCGTCGGCTTCGGCGTGCGCCACCATTCCGGCATAACCGGCTTCCGAGAACCGTGCACTGGTATTATCGGCGAGCTTACGGACCACCCGGCGCTCGCCGCGATTGACGATGACGTCGGTAACGACCTCGGGCAAGTCGGCGCGACCGGATATCGCGAACAAATGATCCTGTCCCTTGGTGCTGGCAATTTCCACAAGGGTGTCGGTGGTCAACCGGTTGGACCGGACGAGGACGTCTTCGGCCACTGCGATTTCGCCGTCGCGCGCCAGCTGCTGGATGACTTCGAGGGGAGCGTAGTCGAGCGGTGCGAGGCGTTTGCTGAGTTCGGCCTTGGCCCGGGTTTCGACGCGGGTAACAAGAAGACACAACACGTCGTCGAAGACCTTGACTTGATCCTCGCTGAGACCCTCCCCGCCATGCAGGAAAAGATCAGTCACCCGTCGAAGGGTCGAAACACGTTTTTCCGATGAGCCGCTCCTTACGGCGTCTTCGAGTTCGGCAATGATGGAATCTGGCTCAAGCATAATACGCCGATGCGGAATTTCACTGAAGCTGTAGCCCGATTCGATTAATGAATTAGTCGCGGTATGCCCCGTAGTATCACGGTGTCGGATGTCTCAATTTGGTCAATCTCGACCGAATAGGACCGTTTGCGCCATGTCCGCTTTCGCCCCGATAGTGACCGAACTGCGGACATCGCTGGTGGTCCGGTTGGTGCCAATACCGGTAATGGGTCAGCGCATAAGACCGCATGGAAACATCGGCGGCAAAAGGTAACGTAAGGCCACTCATTTACACCGGTTCGGCCTCGCGCCGAACTTCTTCAATCGGTTTGATTCCGATGTTAGTCTTGTAAAAGCTGACGCCCGTCAGATGACCCTCGATCCACACTCTCTTGCAGTGACGGAAAACCGGAGGGCCGAAACTATTCAGTATGAGAAAGAACTCGGTCAGTGCGGTCGCACGACCTGTCATCTTGAGCCGAGCACCATTGTCAGCAATATCAATCAAAACGCTCTCGCCAGACCACGTCCCGTCGGTAGTCATCACCCACACGTCAAGCGGCGGCTCGAATGTAACACGAGGCTCGCCCTGTCGGCGCTGCACGTAGCTATTCGTCATCACGCCATACGCCTCTCCATCTCTACATAGAGACTCGAAGCCCTGTCTAACCGTTAACTTAATGCTGCGCGCAAATACGGAGGCGCCATCGGGAATAGCTGCCCGCGCGGGCCTGCGATGGACTCGCAGCCTGCAAGTCCGCAATGTCTCAGATGGGTCAAAGGGCGAAATTCCGGGGTAACCAGCTTACGTCTGCTTTAGCCCCAAAAGCGGACATCTCTCGTTTTATCAGTACACGCCCTAAACTGATCCGCCGTTGACGTACGCCGCAAACCGTTGCGCCACCGCCCGATACACCTCGCGCCGGAACGGCACCACGAGATCGGCGACGCGGTCGAGCCGCTCCCATCGCCACTGGTCGAATTCCGCCGGCTGGCCGTTGCGCGGCGTCAGCGGATCGATTTCGTTGTCGCTGCCGGTGAAACGCAACGCGAACCATTTCTGGCGCTGGCCGCGGAATTGCGCCAGCCGATGCGACGGCGGCCCGGCATAGGGCGGAAACTCGTAAGTGAGCCAATCGGTTTCCGCCAGATAGTCGGCGCTGCCGACGCCGGTCTCTTCCCAGAGCTCGCGCATCACGGCCTCGCGCGGGTCTTCGTGCGCGTCGATGCCGCCCTGCGGCATCTGCCATTCAAATCCCGGAAGAATGATCTCCGGCCCGTCATCCCTGAACCGCCGCCCGATCAGGACCTGACCGGAAGCGTTGAACAGGGCGATCCCCACATTGGGGCGATAGGGTTTGCTATTTATCATGAATCCAATGGCCGTCATTCCGGGGCGCGAGTGAAACGAGCGAACCTCAGATGTGCAATTGCACATCGGGGAATCTCGAGATTCCGGGTTCATGCTGAGCCTGTCATCGGGCCGCGCCTCGCGCGGACCCGTTGGCATGCCCCGGAAAGACGGCGCCACCACTTTAGCTGCCCGCAAGCCGAGAAAATTCCTTCACCACGCGTTCATAGACCGGCCGCTTGAACGGCACGATCAGGTCGGGGAGATTCTTCATTGGCTCCCAGCGCCAGCCGACGAACTCCGCCTTGTGGCCGCCGCCGGGGCTTGCGACATTGATTTCGGAGTCCTTGCCGGTGAAACGAACCGCGTACCATTTCTGCCGCTGGCCGCGGTAGCGGCCCTTCCAGGTACGCCCGGCCACGGTGCGCGGGATGTCGTAGATCAGCCAGTCCGCGACCTCGCCGAGCTTCTCGACGGAGCGGACGCTGGTCTCCTCGTAGAGTTCGCGCTTTGCCGCCTCCCAGGTATCCTCGCCGGGATCGACCCCGCCCTGCGGCATTTGCCAGACATGCGATTCGTCGACGTGCTCAATGCCGCCGGCGCGGCGACCGATGAAGACGAGCCCCGCCGGGTTGATCAGCATCATGCCGACGCATGTTCGGTAGGGCAGGTCTTCGTAGCGCGCCATTCCGTCAGAGCCTCTCCGAGAGTCACAGGGCCGGCCTCAAGCGGAGCTGAAAGCGTCCGCGCTGGCGCCAGCCGGCTGAATTTAGCTGGATTTTGGTTTCAGCATCGCGGTTGTCAATGGCACAAGCATGATGCCATGGCTTTCCAGCGCCTTGACCCAGGCGCCGATCCGCTCGATCGAAATCGGCAGCGCCGAGGCGAAGCCGACAGCGGTACCGTTTTCCTTTGCCAGATTTTCAAGCCGGGCCAGCGCCCGGTCGATTTCCCCCGCCGTCGGAACCGCGTCGATGGTGACATCGGCCTTGCCGAACGGCATCGCCTGGGCTGCCGCCAGCGATGCCGCGACGCTGCGCGGCGCCGAGCCGTCGTCGAAGAAGCCAAGTCCGCGTTTGGCCGCCTCGCGGATGATGGGCTGCATGACCGCGTCAGTAACCACGAAACGCGCGCCCATGAAATTGGCGATCCCGGCATAGCCCTGAAACCGGCTGAGGTGCCAGTACAGGCGGTCGAGATTTTGCTCGGGCGCAAGCGTCGTCAGCAGGGTTTGCGGGCCGGGGTCGTTGTCGGGATAGTCGAACGGCTCCATCGGGACCTGCAGCAGAATCTCGTGCCGTTGCGCGCGTGCGCGCTCCGCCAGTTTGCCGGGATCGGAGCCATAGGGCGTAAACGCCAGCGTCACTGCGGCCGGCAGCTTCATGATGGCGTCGGTGGTCTTTGCCGCACCGACGCCGAGGCCGCCGACCACGATGGAAACCACCGGCATCCTTGCCGCCTTGGCGCGGTCGGCGTCGGCCGCATAGACCGTGAAGGGCTTCAACCCGTCCGCCACCATCGGGATCATGCCGTAGCGCGATTTTTCCAGAAGTCGCGGATCGATGTTCGCCATCATGCCGGGCGCCGTCTCGGTCGCGGTTTTATCCGGGGCGTCGCCGCTGCCGATCAGCACGTCATGGCGCGCGCCGCTCGATCCGTCGATGATGGTGACGGTCTTTTGCTCGCCAGCGGGGGCTAGTTTGGGAGCGGCTTTGACGCCGGGCTCGGAAGCCTCCGGGGGTGCCGCGGCCATTTTCTCCGTCGCCGGCGCGGCTGGATGAATCGCGATGCGCGCGACCGGCTCGCCCCCCAGCGGATTGTCGCTGAAAAGGGCGAAGCCTGCGAAGGTAACCAGAAACAGGCCGAGGAGGACGGCGACGGCCTGGGTAGCCGTGAACGGCAGCCGAAACCGGCGCTTTCGGTGCACCGTCTTCT
>DATNMT010000495.1:0-4198 GCA_035602495.1 Bradyrhizobium sp. | reverse complement strand
AATGGCGGCCAGGTCGAGCAGATCGGCAACCCGCTGGAAATCTATCAGAAGCCCGCGACCACCTTCGTTGCGTCGTTCATCGGCGCGCCGCCGATGAACCTGTTGCCGTTGCGATCCGACGACATCCGATCGCAGCTCGCGGGCGCGAGCGGCGAAGCCGGTCTGTTGGGCATCCGCCCCGAAGACTTTCTGATCTCGAGCGAAAGCATCGCCGGCGGCGTTGCGCTCGACCTCACCGTGGAGGCGATCGAGCGCGTCGGCGCCGAGACCTTCATCTACGGCAGCCGCAACAATGGCGCACCCGCCATCGCCGCCAATCCGGGCGAATTGCCGCCAGGCGATGTGATCGTGCGGATCCCGGGCGCGGTGGCTCCCGCCATCGGCGAGCGCATCCGCGCGATCGCGCCGCGCGAAAAGCTGCATCTGTTCACCGCCGACGGCCGCAAGCGGGTCGAGCTCTAGACATCGTTCCGGGATCACGCCTTCGTGCGCCCCCGAAATAATGCGGATGGCAAATTGTCGCGGTTCTACAGGTGCTTGAACACCCCCCAAATTATGCCCATATTGGTTCGTGACCGGAGGGCATATCAACCCGCTGGTTACCATGGGCGCCGCAAGGGCCCTGCAGTGCCAAAGTCGCTTCGAGAGGACTTTGTAAAAAAATGACTCGTGTTCCTTCGTTATCGAGCCCGTTTCTTTTGGGATTCGACGAAATCGAGCGCGCGCTCGACCGTGTCGTCAAGGGTGCCGACGGTTACCCGCCGTACAATATCGAGCGGTGCGACCGTGCCAACGGACAGCCCGAACGGTTGCGAATCACGCTGGCGGTTGCGGGATTTACCCGCGACCAACTCGATGTTTCCATTGAGGAAAACCAGCTCGTGATCCGCGGCCGCCAGCAGGACGACAAGGCCCGGCAATACATCCATCGCGGCATCGCCGCGCGCCACTTCCAGCGCACCTTCGTGCTGGCGGAGGGGATGCAGGTGCTGGGCGCCGACCTGAAAAACGGACTGTTGTCGATCGACCTCGCCCGGCCCGAGCCGGAGCGGATCGTTAAGACAATCGCTATCAATGAACATGAATAATGGAACGAGGAGCGGACTCGACCGCTTAGTCTGACAGAGGAGTCGAGACCATGACCGAAGGTAATGTTGTGTACGAGCCGGCGGACCTCTCCCGGGAGTCGCTGGCGAGCCTGGGCGAGGGCCATATCGCCTATGTAAAGCAGATCCGTTCCGAGGACGTGCCGGGGCTGTTTCCCCAGGCGCCGAAGATCGCGCCGGGCCTGAAACTGTTCGCGCTGCATTCCGCCGACGGCACGCCGATCATGCTGACCGACAGCCGCGAAGCAGCGATCGCCAATGCCTGGAGCAACGAGTTGCAGGCCGTCAGCGTTCATTGAACGCAGGGCGCTGGCTGATTTCACTAACGCAGCCTTGGCTGCTTGACGAGTCATACGCGGGCGCCCGTCCTCGACGTGATCGAGGATGACCCGCGTATCCATCGATCTTCCCGAGAAGCGGCTACACGTCGATCTTGAAGCCGAGATCGATTTCGGAAGCAGGCATCCCGCCGCGGAGGCCCCAATTTTCAGGCGGGGTCTCGATCAGCGCAATTTTGATATCGAGTGAGGGAACGCCGAGAGCGGCGAGATTGCGGACGATGGCCCGGTACAGCGCCCGTTTGGCGTCCATCGATCGTCCGGAAAACATCGTGACCTCGACGAGCGTGAATTTCTCGCCGCGGCCGGGCGGCCCCGCAAAATGCGACGCCGGATGTTCGATCAGGCGGAGCGTTCGATCCCACTCGGGAATTTTCAGTGCTTCGCGAAGTGCGGAATGCACCGCATCGATCACCGCCGCAGGGTCGGTAATCCAGCCCGCGCGCGTCGCGATCAGTGTATTGGGCATTCGCCCCTAGGCCGCGGTCGCCGGCGGCAGCGCCAGCACCGAATAGATCGCGGGCGCGTCGCGGGAGGCGCGCAGTTTCTTGGCGACGTCCTGGTCGCGCAACAGCCGCGCGATCCGGGCCAGCGCCTTGAGGTGATCGGCGCCCGCGCCCTCCGGCGCCAGCAGCAGGAACACCAGATCGACCGGCTGGCCGTCCATCGCCTCGAAATCGATCGGACGCTCGAGCCGGGCGAACAGGCCGAACAGCTTTTCCAGCTTGGGCAGCTTGCCGTGCGGAATGGCGACGCCATAACCGACCGCGGTGGTGCCGAGCTTCTCGCGCTGCAGCAGGACCTCGAAAACCGCGCGCTCGTTCTGGCCGGTCAGGATGGATGCCCGCGCCGCCAGTTCCTGCAGCGCCTGCTTCTTGCTGTTGACCTTCAACGCCGGGAGAATCGCCTCGGGTGCGACCAGATCGGTAATCGTCATGGGGCGTTCCGAGGTGAATTAGACCGTCAGGTTGCGAAATAGTCTCTGGTGGAGCGGCGTCAAGAAGGTGAGGCGGATGGCGGGCTTACACCCGAATCCTGATTGGGGCGCTTCTACTCCAACGCAAGACCGGTGCCAACTACCGCGATAGCGTTCCCTCAACCCCTCCGGTTTGGGGCGGCGGACCATAGGGAGGGTCACGGGAGCCGTCAATGGCGATCGGGGCTAACCCCCGACTTGACAACCGGCGGATCGACCCAGCCGATATTGCCGTCCGGCCGGCGGTAGATGATGTTTACCCGGCCGCTTCCGCCATGCAGGAACACGATGCAGACGGCGCCGGAAAGGTCCAGCTCCATCACCGCTTCCGAGACCGAAAGCCGCTTCAGCGAGGTAGTGGCCTCGGCGATGATGACGGGGCTGTAGCCGGTGACCTCGTCGTCGCCGTCGCCGGGGGGCTCGATGACATAACTCGGCGCATCCAGCGTCGGCGCTTCCATCTCCGCAAGCGCCGCCGACGCCGCATAGGCCTTGCGGGCGGAGCGATCCTTCAGCCGGTTCTTGTAGCGGCGCAGCCGCTTTTCGATCATCAACAGCGCCTGGTCGGCGCTGGCATAGGCGTCGGCGGCATTCGAATCGGCCTCCAGCGTGATGCCGGAATCCAGATGCAGCGCGCAGTCGGTGCGGAAGCCGAAACCATCCTTGCTCAGCGTGATGTGTCCGGAATAATTGCCATCGAAATACTTGCGCAGCACTTCTTCGGTGCGCTCGCTGACGCGCCCGCGCAGGGCTTCGCCGACATTGATGCTTTTTCCCGAAATCCGCAGGGTCATCTTGATGCCTCGAATTGGTCTCGACGCCGACACTAGCCCGATTTGGCCGGGGCGCAATCAGGCTGGCTGGGTATCCCGTGACCGGTCGGGGGATGCGGCGGGCGCCGAGAGGGCGTTGCCGAGCATGCTCTGCTTGTCGCGGCGGCGCTGCACCGAGGACGGGATTCGCATCGCCTCGCGGTATTTCGCGACCGTGCGGCGGGCGATATCAATGCCGGTGGCGCGCAATCGTTCCACGATGGTGTCGTCGGAAAGGATCACCGCCGGATCTTCGGCATCGATCAACTGCTTGATGTGGTGACGCACCGCCTCCGCCGAATGGGCTTCGCCGCCGTCGGCGGACGCAATCGAGGCGGTGAAGAAATATTTCAATTCAAAACTGCCGCGATTGGTCGCCATGTATTTGTTGGCGGTGACCCGCGACACCGTCGATTCGTGCATCTGGATCGCGTCCGCCACCGCCTTGAGGTTGAGCGGCCGCAAATGCGCCACGCCGTGGGTGAAGAAACCGTCCTGCTGGCGCACGATCTCGGTGGCGACCTTCAGGATGGTGCGGGCGCGCTGATCGAGCGCGCGCACCAGCCACGTGGCATTCTGCAGGCAATCGGTGAAATAGGATTTGTCGCCGTCCTTGCGGATCGTCTTCGACAGCTCGGTGTAATAGGTCTGATTGACCAGCACGCGCGGCAAGGTGTCGCTGTTGAGCTCGACGTGCCAGCCGCCGTCGGGCCCGGGGCGCACATAGACGTCGGGCACCATGGTCTGCATCCGCGCGGCGCCGAATTTCAGCCCCGGCTTCGGATCGAGCCGCCTGATCTCGCCGATCATGTCGGCGATATCCTCGTCATCGACGCCGCAGGATTTGCGCAAGGCCGTGATGTCGCGCTTGGCCAAGAGATCAAGGTGTTCGACCAAAGCCTGCATCGCCGGGTCGTAGCGGTTGAGCTCGCGGAGCTGGATCGCCAGGCATTCGCTCAAATTCCG
>DATNMT010000491.1:0-5775 GCA_035602495.1 Bradyrhizobium sp. | reverse complement strand
CTTTCTTGGGGGCGAATGGCGAATAGCGAATGGGGAAAAACCCGGCTATCTCTTCTTCTTCCCTATTCGCTATTCGCTACTCCCTATTCGCCCCTTCAACATGCCTCCGCAGATCAGTGCTTCCATGTGCCGGATGTATTGCCGGCAAACCTCGTCGGTGACGGGACCGACGCCGGTCGCGCGCGACATCGCATGACGGCCGAAAAACAGGTGATCGCAGGCGCCGATCAGGCTGGTGTAGAACAAGACCGGATCGATGGCGCGGAACTCGCCGGCTTTGATGCCTTCCGCGAGCAGCCGGCGATGAAAATCCAGCAGCGGCGCGACAAAGAATTTTGACACTTCGTCGGCGGCTTCCGCGCTGCTCTCGTGTAGCAGATAATGGATCAGCCGGTTCATATAGGGAAACTGGTGATAGGCCCGGATAATGCCGGCGATGTGCAGCTTCAGTTTCGCGGTCGGCTGAATCGGCTGCGCCAGGAGATATTCGAGGTTTGCCACTTCGGTCGCGGCATCGCGCGCCAGCAGCGCCAGCAACAGGCCGTCCTTGTTGCCGAAATGATATTTGACCAGCGCGGCGTTGACGCCCGACTTCTGCGCGATGTCGCTGAGGGATACCTCGATCGAGGAGCGCTCGATCATCAATTCACTGGCCGCGACGAGGAGCTTTTCGGCGGTGGTGTTTCTCCCAGCCGGAAGCCTGGTCGGTATGCTGGTATTCAACTGTGATCCCATGGCCCGCCTGTCGGGAATATGCGGGCGCAGATAAGCCGATGCGGGAGCGGCACTCAAGAGTTAATTGATTGATTGACTAAATCGGGCCGCATCCCTTAAATCCGCACCCTCATTCCAACAGTACCCATAACAATCAGGGAGAACCGTCATGGCCGAGGCCTATATCGTCGCCGCCGCCCGCACCGCAGGCGGCCGCAAGGGAGGCCGTCTCGCCGGCTGGCATCCGGCCGATCTCGCCGCCTCCGTGCTGGATGCGCTGGTCGAACGATCCGGCGCCGCGCCGGACCAGATCGAGGACGTGATCATGGGCTGCGTGATGCAGGCCGGCGAGCAGTCCAACAACGTCGCTCGCAACGCCATCATGGCCTCGAGACTGCCGGAGAGCGTGCCCGGCACCTCGGTCGACCGCCAATGCGGTTCGTCGCAGCAGGCGCTGCATTTCGCCGCCCAGGCGGTGATGTCCGGCACCATGGACTGCGTGATTGCCGCCGGCGTCGAATCGATGACCCGGGTGCCGATGGGGCTCGCCTCGCAATTGCCGGCCAAGAACGGGTTCGGCACCTACAAGAGCCCAGGCATCGAGAAGGTCTACCCGAATATCGTGTTCAGCCAGTTCACCGGCGCGGAGATGATGGCGGAGAAATACCGGCTGTCGAGGGACGAACTCGACGAATATTCCTACAACAGCCACCAGCGCGCGATTGCGGCGACGCAGGCGGGAAAATTCAAGGACGAGATCATCCCGCTGCAGATCACCCGCGCCGACGGCTCGACCGACACCCATACGATCGATGAAGGCATCCGCTTCGATGTCAGCCTCGATGGCATCAAGGGCGTCAAATTGATAGCGGAGAACGGCAAGCTTACCGCCGCCAGCGCCAGCCAGATTTGCGACGGCGCCTCCGGCGTGGTGGTGGTCAACGAAAGGGGCCTGAAATCGCTCGGCATCAAGCCGATGGCGCGGATCCATCACCTGACGATGATGGGCGGCGATCCCGTGATCATGCTGGACGCGCCGCTGCACGCCACCGAGCGTGCGCTGAAGAAGGCCGGCATGTCGATCGACGACATCGATTTGTTCGAGGTCAACGAGGCCTTTGCCTCGGTGCCGACGGCATGGCTGAAGACCACCGGCGCCGACCCCGAAAGGCTCAACGTCAACGGCGGCGCGATCGCGCTCGGCCATCCCTTGGGCGGCTCCGGCACCAAGCTGATGACCACGCTGGTCAACGCACTGAAGCAGCGCAACAAGCGCTACGGCCTGCAGACCATGTGCGAGGGCGGCGGCATGGCGAACGTGACGATCGTGGAGCGCCTGTAAGGAAGAGGCGAATAGCGAGTGGTGAGTAGCGAATAGTGGATGGCCCTCTTCCCCATTCCCCATTCGCCATTCGCTACTCGCCATTCGCGTCTTGAGGATGCCATGACCACTCTTTCCGACATCCCGCTTCCCCCCGCCATCCGCTCGCGCTTCGTCGACGACATCAACGGGCTGCGGATGCATGTGCTGGAGGCCGGGTTTGAAACCAAAGGCCGGCCGTGCCTGCTGCTGCTGCACGGCTTTCCCGAACTCGCCTTCAGCTGGCGCAAGGTGATGCCGGCGCTTGCTGCCGCCGGCTATCACGTGATCGCACCGGACCAGCGCGGTTATGGCCGCACCACCGGATGGGATTCCAGTTACGACGGCGATCTCGCCGCGTTCCGCCTGCTCAACCTGGTGCGCGACGCGCTGGGCGTCGTCTCGGCGTTCGGCTATCGCGCGGTCGATGCCGTGGTCGGACATGATTTCGGCTCCTCGGTCGCGGCCTGGTGCGCATTGGTGCGGCCCGACGCGTTCCGATCGGTGGCGCTGATGAGCGCACCGTTCGCCGGCCCCGCGCCGTTGCCGTTCAACACCGCCGACGCGCCACCGAAGCCGAGGCGCGACGATCCCGTGCATCGCGAGCTGGCCGCGCTGCCGCGCCCGCGAAAGCATTATCAATGGTACTATTCGACACGCGAGGCCAATGCCGACATGCTCCACGCGCCGCAGGGCGTGCATAATTTCCTGCGCGCCTACTACCATCACAAGAGCGCGGACTGGAAAGCCAACGCGCCCACTCCGCTGAGATCATGGTCCGCGGCCGAACTGGCCAAATTGCCGACCTATTACGTGATGGATTTTGCCAGGAACATGGCCGAGACCGTCGCGGAGGAAATGCCGTCGGCGGCGGCCATCGCCGCCAACCAATGGCTGCCCGACAGCGAGCTTGCCTTCTACAGCGGTGAATACACCCGCACCGGATTCCAGGGCGGCCTGCAATGGTATCGCTGCGGCACTTCCGGCGCGTTCACGGCCGAGCTCGAGACCTGGTCCGGCCGCCACATCGACGTGCCCTCCTGTTTCATTTCCGGCAAGCAGGACTGGGGCACGTACCAACGCCCGGGTGTCTATGAGGCGATGCGGCAAAACGCCTGCACCCGCATGCTCGGTTGCCACCTCGTCGGTGGCGCCGGCCACTGGGTGCAGCAGGAGCAGCCCGAGCAGGTTGCCCGTTTACTGCTGCAGTTCATGAAGCAAGCCGGCGAATGCAAGGCGTGACGGTTCATCGCCGGTTCATTGGCGGTCTGACACTCTCGCGAGACCAGGGCCGGAACCATCTTCCGCTACCTGCGTTTGCAGACTGCCGGCAATGCGCCCGGATTTGTCACTGGAGGAGAAATTATGGATAAGAAGATCGCTGGACTTTTGGGAGCGGTGGCGACGCTCGGGGCATTTGGCGCCGCGCAGGCCGCACAGGCGCCTGCTCCGGCCCCGACGGATATCATGCGGGCGAATTCCTTCGCCGACCTGCTGGAGCCGATCCCGAACGCAGCGACATTGCTGCAAATTATCGATGAATCCGCTCCGGCCAAACCCGCGGACTCAAACGTCCAGTTGGCTCAGGTCGTTATCGGCATCGGCCGCGGGCACCATCACCACCACCATCATCATCACGCCTACCGGCCGCGCATGGTGGTCGTCCCTCGCTACCGGCACCATCACCATCATCATCACCACCATCACCATCACGGCTACTACCGCCAGTGAGGCGAGGCTAATTGGACTAGTATAGAAACAGGACCTTAACGGTCCTGTTTTTTTGTGCGCGTTCGAACGAGAAGCCACCGGATTGGAAAAACGCCCTATTCCTGCCGGGCCTTTTCTTTCGCGGCGCGATGCAGATGGCGGTAGGTGCCGTCGAACACGGTTTCGGTCGAGGAGGTCCACTCGGTCCCCGCCGACAGCGTCGGCCTGGAGTTATAGATGCGGCGCGCCTGCAGCTCGCGCTCGGCGGCTTCCTCCTCGCCCATCGGCTCCAGTTCGAAGGAGGCTTCCTCGGGGATGACGATGATCTGCGCGAACGGCTCGCCCGGCCGGAAAATGTGGGTGCGGCCCTCAGGCGGCGACTTGAACACGCAAAAGAACATCATCGGCCACCAATTGCGGATCAGCGCGGGAACCGCGATCGGCACGGTGTCGGTGGCATCGGTATAGAACCGCGGGTGCGGTTCGGTCCGGACCGCCATGCCCTTGGGCACCTTGAGATCGAGCAGGATCTGATAGGTGTAAAATGTGTCGCCGAAATTGCGGAACGGCGGCCACTGCACGCCGCCGTCCGGCGGCTCGCCCCAATCTCCCTCCATGTGAAACCGGCCGTCTTTGGTGCTGACGCGCAGCTCGAAGTCATACGGGTAAAACAATTCGATCCCATATTGCGCGCCTTCCGAGAACGGCACGCAATGCCACACCTGTTCGCGCGAACCGTCGGCCCGCGGCTCGCGCTTGCCGGCCCAGCCGGGAATCTCGAGCCTGGTGCGGCGCGGCGCAAGCCGCGGATCGTTCAAGCGGTATTTGATCTTATCCATGCATTCTCCCGGGTCGATGCCCTCTGCGGCGATAGGAACTCGAACGGACGCCGTTCGCAACGGTTCCCCAAAAAAAGCGGGCTCAAGGCTTCGATCGCCGACGTAGCGTATTTGACCCCGCCCGACCGAGCCTCTATAACTCTTTAGAACCATTCTAAAACCGTTTTGGGAATGCTCCGATGAAGAATTTCGCCGATTTGACCGAGCGTGAAGTGCTGGCGGTAGCGATTTCCGCAGAGGAGGAAGACAGCCGCATTTATATGAGCTTCGCCGAAGATCTCGCCGAGCGTTACCCGGAATCGGCCAAGCTGTTCGAGGAGATGGCGGAGGAGGAAAAAGGCCATCGCCACATGCTGCTGGAGATGTACGAGAAACGTTTCGGCAGCAACCTTCCGCCGATCCGACGGGACAATGTCAAAGGATTTTTGCGCCGCCGTCCGATCTGGCTGACGAAAAACCTGTCGCTCGACACCATCCGCAAGGAAGCCGCGACGATGGAGTTCGAAGCCGAGCGCTTCTATGTCAAGGCTGCTGAACAAACCCAGGATGTCGGCGTACGCCGGCTGCTCGGCGATCTCGCGGAAGCCGAAAAGGGCCACGAAAAGGTCGCGGCGGAACTGACCGACCAGATCCTCAAACCCGACGTGCGCGCGGAAGAGGACAGAACGCGCCGGCGCGTGTTCGTGCTGCAATACGTGCAGCCTGGGCTGGCCGGATTGATGGACGGGTCGGTGTCGACGCTGGCGCCGCTGTTTGCGGCCGCCTTCGCGACGCATCACAACTGGCAGACCTTCCTGGTGGGCCTTGCCGCCTCGATCGGCGCCGGCATCAGCATGGGTTTTGCGGAAGCCCTGTCCGACGACGGATCGCTGACCGGACGCGGCTCGCCCTGGCTGCGCGGCGTGACCTGCGGCCTGATGACGACGGTCGGCGGTCTCGGCCATACCATGCCCTACCTGGTCCCCGACTCGTGGGCGAACGCGTTCTGGATCGCGACCGCGATTGCGGGCATCGTGGTGTTCTTCGAGCTGTGGGCCATCGCTTATATCCGCGCGCGATATATGGACACGCCATTCCTGCAGGCGGTGTTCCAGATCGTGCTTGGCGGCGCCATCGTGCTCGCGGTTGGCATCTTGATTGGAGCGGCCTAGC
>DATNMT010000482.1:0-2258 GCA_035602495.1 Bradyrhizobium sp. | reverse complement strand
GCCGGGCCGCCATTTCGAGATCGCCGAGGCAATCCCGGCAAAAGCAGGTCGGCCCAGTGAGCGCTGGCGCGGACGTGCTCACGGCACGTCGCGCTCCGATTGCGAATCGCTCAGCGCCTGGTGGGCGGCGGCAATGTTGGTCGGGTGAAGTTGCGAGGCGCTCGCGAACGCCTTCACGGTTGCGTCATCACGAAGCACGAAAGCGAGCACATGGGTGAGAAAATGCGGATCGGTGGCAGCCGTGCGCAGGGTCTCCGGACCGATTCCGCTCTCGGCCAGGAACAAGCCCAGCCGCTCGGGGTCGCCCGCGATGAAGGAAAGCGCCTGAACTGCAACAATTTCAGCCACTTCCCGGGGATTGTGAACCGGCTTTTTCAACTGATCTGTTTGCCTTTCGCTAACTTATGGTCTCTATTTTGGGAACCATCATGCCCGAGTCTACGCAGGCTGTTCAAGCAAGTGGCAACCACTTCGCATAAAGATGGCACTCGGGCTTAACGGGTTAGAGCGAATCTGGCGCTAGTTTGATTTCACTTTTCGGCGCGCTTGGCGGCGGTGCAGGATGCACCGGGGGCAGGGCCTGTCTGTTGGGATTGGGAGGGGCGGGATGGCAAAAACCGTCCTGATCGTCGAGGACAACGAGCTGAATATGAAGCTCTTTCGCGATCTGTTGGAAGCGCATGGCTATCAGACTTCGGGCACCTCCAACGGTTTCGAGGCGCTCGATCTCGTCCGCAAGCTCCATCCCGATCTCATTCTCATGGATATTCAGCTGCCCCAGGTCTCCGGCCTCGAAGTGACCAAATGGATCAAGGACGATCCGGAGTTGCGTTCGATACCGGTGGTCGCGGTCACCGCCTTTGCCATGAAGGGCGACGAGGAACGCATCCGCGAGGGCGGCTGCGAGGCCTATTTGTCAAAGCCGATTTCGGTCGGAAAATTCATTGAAACGGTTCGACGGTTTATCGGGTAGGGGGAATTTCGATGTCCGCGCGTATTCTGGTCGTCGACGACGTTCCCGCCAACGTCAAGCTGTTGGAAGCCCGCCTGTCGGCCGAGTATTTCGACGTGCTGACCGCTTCCAGCGGCACTGAGGCGCTGGCGATCTGCGCGCGCGCCGAATGCGACATCATCCTGCTCGACGTCATGATGCCCGACATGGACGGCTTTGAGGTTTGCCGCCGCCTCAAATCCAATCCGGCGACGCATTTCATTCCGGTGATGATGATCACCGCGCTGGACAGCCCCGCCGATCGCGTCCGCGGCCTGGAGGCCGGCGCCGACGATTTCCTCACCAAACCGGTGTCCGATATCGTGCTGATCGCGCGGGTGCGTTCGCTGACCCGGCTGAAGATGATGACCGATGAGCTGCGCATGCGCGCCATCACCTCGCTGGAGATCGGCGTGCAGGCGCCGGAGCGCAGCGCGCTGGCCGATACCGGCAAGGGTGGGCGCATCCTTCTGGTCGACGACCGGGCGTCCTCCTATGAACGGCTGGCGCCGGTGCTAAGCACCGAGCACACCGTCGATGTCGAAACCAACCCGGCGGAAGCGTTGTTTCACGCCGCCGACGGCAATTACGACCTCCTGATCGTCTCGCTGGGGCTCGACAATTTCGACGGCCTGCGGCTGTGCAGCCAGGCGCGCTCGCTGGAGCGCACCCGGCAGGTGCCGATTCTCGCCATCGCCGATGCCGACAACAACGCGCGGCTGCTGCGGGGGCTGGAAATCGGCGTCAACGATTATCTGCTGCGGCCGGTCGACAAGAACGAGCTATTGGCCCGCGCCCGTACCCAGATCCGCAAACGGCGCTACACCGACCATCTGCGAGACAACGTGCAGAATTCGATCGAGATGGCGATCACGGACGCGCTGACCGGCCTGCATAATCGCCGCTACATGGAGAGCCATCTCGGCACGCTCGCCGAACAGGCGGCCAGCCGCGGCAAGCCGCTGGCGCTGATGATGCTCGACATCGATTACTTCAAGGCGATCAACGACAATTACGGCCACGACGCCGGCGACGACGTGCTGCGCGAATTCGCGGTCCGGGTCCGCAAGTCGATCCGCGGCATCGATCTCGCCTGCCGCTACGGCGGCGAGGAGTTCGTCATCGTGATGCCGGAGACCGACCTGCATGTCGCCGGCATGGTGGCGGAAAGGCTGCGCCGTTCGATCGCGGGCGAGCCCTTCGCGATCAACAAGGGCGCCAAGCGCATCGAGGTCACGATCTCGATCGGGCTGTCGACGCTGGAGCT
>DATNMT010000481.1:0-3058 GCA_035602495.1 Bradyrhizobium sp. | reverse complement strand
CGTGGCCGGGGGTATCGATGATGTTCAGGCGCTTGCCGTTCCAGAACGCGGTGGTCGCGGCGGACGTGATGGTGATGCCGCGCTCCTGCTCCTGCTCCATCCAGTCCATCGTCGCGGCACCTTCGTGCACTTCGCCGATCTTGTGGCTCTTGCCGGTGTAATACAGGATGCGCTCGGTGGTCGTGGTCTTGCCGGCATCGATGTGCGCCATGATACCGAAGTTGCGGTAGTCCTCTATGGCATGAACGCGGGGCATGGGTTGTTCCTTAAATTCCGTTCGTTTCGCCGTTACCAGCGATAGTGCGAGAAGGCGCGGTTGGCTTCCGCCATCCGGTGCACGTCTTCGCGCTTCTTGACGGCGTTCCCCCTGCCATTCGACGCGTCGAGCAGCTCGGCCGAGAGCCGCTCCGTCATCGTCTTTTCATTGCGCTCGCGCGCTGCGGTGATGATCCAGCGAATTCCCAGCGCCTGACGGCGAACAGTACGCACTTCAACCGGCACCTGGTAGGTGGCGCCGCCGACCCGGCGCGAGCGAACTTCAATGGTCGGCATCACGTTTTCCAGCGCCTGCTCGAACACCGTCAGCGGGCTCTGCTTGGTCTTGCTCTCGATCATGCCGAGTGCGCCGTAGACGATGCCCTCGGCGACCGACTTCTTCCCGGCGTACATCACCGAGTTCATGAACTTCGTAATGATGATGTTCCCGAATTTCGGATCCGGGTTCAC
Source organism: Bradyrhizobium sp. (assembly GCA_035602495.1). Classification (GTDB taxonomy): domain Bacteria; phylum Pseudomonadota; class Alphaproteobacteria; order Rhizobiales; family Xanthobacteraceae; genus Bradyrhizobium. The sequence goes on along the minus strand of DATNMT010000481.1, from coordinate 2,332 downwards.
TTCACGCTTTTCAGCAGAATGGCGGCGAGACATCTTCTATCTTCCTTACGTCTGGCCGGGCTCGTCCCCGCCATCCACGTCTTGACTCTTTGATCCAGATCCCCGGGTCTCACTTGGTTCGGCCGGGGATGACCTTCGCTACGCTCCGGTCACTTCGGACGCTTCGCGCCGTATTTCGAACGGCGCTGCTTGCGGTTCTTGACGCCCTGGGTATCCAGCACGCCGCGGAGAATGTGGTAGCGCACGCCTGGCAGATCCTTGACGCGGCCGCCGCGGATCATGACCACCGAGTGCTCCTGGAGGTTATGGCCTTCACCCGGAATGTAGCCGATGACCTCGAAGCCGTTGGTCAGGCGCACCTTGGCCACTTTCCGAAGCGCCGAGTTCGGCTTCTTCGGGGTCGTGGTGTAGACGCGCGTGCAAACGCCGCGCTTCTGCGGCGACTGTTGCAGCGCCGGCACCTTCTTGCGGGACTTCTGTACCGTCCGCGGCGCTGCGATCAGCTGGTTGATCGTCGGCATGTCAGCCTTCACCCTTTAGTTCACGCGAAACCGGGAAACCGGCTTTCGCAAATTCATCCGGGACTTGACGTCCCACCCGTCCGCCAGCGCGAAACATCCGCGCAAAGCGAAATCGCGCCAACTGCTCATTGCTGAGCGGAAAGCGCTTCGACGCCACAGAGGACCGCGGTCGTTACTGATCAGCTTGCGCTGGTCAGCCGGCCACCGAGGTCATGCATCCGAAATCAATCTCAAGAGAACTTGCTCAAGAGAACCAAGATCGTCCTGGCATTGCCTAGCTATAATCGACAGCGTCTGAGCGGCATTCGTCGAGGTTGGTGCCCGTCTCGATCCCCTACACAATACTCAACTCAAGGGATGATCCGGGTAATCCGTTCCGACTGTGGCGTCGCTCACCGCCTGTCGTTAAGTGCGCGGGTTGTATCGGCGGTAGATAGGCAAGTCAAGCGAAACGACAAGGTCGGAAGCGCCTCTCGGGCCTGAAGAATCGGGCCCCGCCGCGACGACTTCCCGGCCTCACGAAAGCGACCTTGGACCCGCCGTAAGTCACCTTTTCAGGGTATTATACTACTGATACGCCCTGCTCTGCCTATCCCAGGTTGCGTTGAGCGTGCGGATTCGCGCTCATTCCTCGTCGTCGTCGCCATCATCATCATCGTCGTCGCTGTCGTTGGCCTGATCGGCCGCGTGATGCGGCGTGCGGCTCTGATCGTCCCAGAGCTTGCGGTACATGCCGTCGGCGGCGAGCAGCTTCTCGTGCGAGCCGCGTTCGATCGCCTGGCCGCCGGAAATCACGATGATCTCGTCCATCTCGACCACCGACGTCAGGCGGTGGGTCGAGAAGATCATGGTGCGGCCCCTGGCCAGCTTCAGCAGCGTCTTGTTGATGGCGGCTTCGGTGGTCTGGTCGAGCGCCGACGTTGCCTCGTCGAGCAGCAGGATCGAGGGATCGCGCACGATGGCGCGCGCGATCGCGATGCGCTGGCGCTGTCCGCCCGACAGCGTATCGCCGCGCTCGCCGACCGAGGTGTCGTATTTCTGCGGCAGGCTCATGATGTAGCGATGGATCTCGGCCTTGCGCGCGGCTTGCTCGACCTCTTGGTCGGTGGCGCCCTCCTTGCCGAGCCGGATGTTTTCCCGGATCGACATGTTGAACAGCATGTTTTCCTGGAACACCACGGCCATGCTGCGGCGAAGCGATTCGCGGGTCACCTTTCTGATGTCGACGCCGTCGATGGTCACCCTCCCCTCGTCCGGCACATAGAGCCGCAGGATCAGATTGAGCAGCGTGCTCTTGCCGGAACCGCTGGGGCCGACGATGGCGATGGTCTTGCCGACCTTGAGCTTGAGGCTGAGATTGTCGAGCACCGGCGCCTGGCTGCCTTCATACTGGAAGGTCACGCGGTCGAAGGTGATGTCGTTGGTGATGCGCGGCAGGTCGGGCGCGCCAGGACGATCGGCGCCGCGGGTCGGCTCGTCCAGCATTTCCTGGATATGGCGGACGGCGGCGGCCGACTGGATCGACACCGGGATGAAATGCATGATGTGGGCGATGTTGTAGGACACCTCCCAGAACGCGCTTTCGAACGTCACGAAGGTTCCGATCGTGATCTGGCCCTTGGTGGCGAGATAGGCGCCGATCGCGAGAACCACGAGGTGCAGCAACAGCACCGAGATCGTGACCGTGCGCTCGACCATGGTCGACAGGAACGCCGCGGACGCGATCTTCCGGCGCGCCTCGTCGTTGCGCATGGTGAACCAGCCGAGCGTCCGACGCTGCAGCATGAACGCCTTGACCACCGCCTGTGTCG
>DATNMT010000478.1:0-2136 GCA_035602495.1 Bradyrhizobium sp. | reverse complement strand
ACCGCCAGCAGCACCAGCCCGCCAAAAATCCTGTCGAGCTGGGGGCCAAATGCGAACCCGAGCGCCAGCGCGCCCAGGATGGTTCCGATCGCAAGTCCAATAAGCGAATTGCGCAGCGCCGGCACATCGATTGCCGTGCGTTCCCGCCAGGCCGTCAGCACCGTGAGCGCGACGCCGGCCAGCAACATCGGGCCGGGAATGAAGCTTTGATCGACCAAAGCCAGCACCGGAACCACAAGAAGCGCGAGCCCAATTCCAACGGAAGCCTGCAGCGCGGAACCGATGGCCATGATCGTAACGGCGATTGCGATGGTAAGGGGTTCAAGGGGTTGTTCGATCATTGTTCGAGCTTAGCTGAAATAGTTCGCCAAGCCTGTTCGAATTCTGCCTGGAGCCGCGTCGCGGCCCAAGTCGGATGGCTTTCAACCCGCTTGCAATCCTGCGTGCGTGCCGTACCGTCGTTGGTCAAAGGGGTTCGAATGATGTCAAACGACCGTGAGAAAATTCTGAACGCGCTACGCGAGAAACCGCTCAAGGTCTTCGAGGTCATGAGGCGCGTCAATATCGCCAATGAAGAAGCTTGCCAATCGCTGCTGATGAAGATGAGGAGCGAAGGTCTGGTGAAATTCGATATTCACAAGGGCCGTTGGCTGGTCGGATGACGAAATCCCATCGCCAGCACGTAGCGTTCGGAGGAATCCTTGCGGCTCGAGGCCGGCTTGACGTGGCGGACCGTCGCAAAATCACGCTTGAGCTCGCTCATCAGCGCAGCATCGGCGCCGCTCTGAAAAACTTTTGCAACGAAGGTGCCGCCGGGATTGAGCACCTCGGCGGCAAAGGCGACGGCGCCTTCGACCAGGCCGAGGATACGCAGTTGATCGGTCTTGCGATGACCTGTGGTGTTGGCGGCCATGTCGGACAGCACCACATCGGCGCGACCGCCGATCATCGCGAGCAATTTCGCGGGCGCGTCGTCGGCGAGGAAATCAAGCTGCGCGAAGGCGACGCCTGATATCTCCGGCATCTCCAGCAGATCGATTGCGACGACCTTGCCCTTGCCGTTGGTCGCGCCGACGCGCTTGGCCGCGACCTGGCTCCAGCCGCCCGGGGCGGCGCCGAGATCGACCACGATGATGCCGGGTTTGAGAAAGTGGTACTTGTCGTCGATCTCGATCAGCTTGTAGGCGGCGCGCGAGCGCAGGCCGTCGCGCTTGGCCTGCGCCACATAGGGATCGTTGAGCTGCCGCTCCAGCCACAGCTTCGAGGATAGTTTTAGCCTGCCGCCGCTCTTGACGGTGACCCTCATCCGCCCGGTGGTATCTTTCGCCATATCGTTCTTGCTTGCTGTTTGGAACTGGCGCCGCTCTAGCACATCGCCGGTCGAAACGCCTATCGGCATCTGCCGATCGCGCCGTCCTCGCGCATCATCTCCACCAGCATGCCCTCGCGCAGGCCGCGATCGGCGACGCGCAGCCGCGGCAGCGGAAACGCGTGGCGGATGGCGTCGAGAATGGCGCAGCCTGCCAGCACCAGATCGGCGCGCTCGACGCTGATGCAATTATTGTCGGCGCGCTCGGAATAGCTCATGCCGAGCAGCCGCGCGATGATCGCGGTGATATCCGCATCATTCATCCAGACGCCGTCGATCCGGCGGCGATCATAGCGCAGGAGATTGAGATGGACGCCGGCCAGCGTCGTCACGGTGCCGGAAGTGCCGAGCAGGTGCATATCCCGGAGGTCGGCGGCATGTTCGGCCGCGAACGGCGCCACGTGCTGCGCGACTTCCCGCTCCATCGCCGCATAGGATTGCGGCGTGACGTCCTTGCCGCCGAAATGCTCGGCCAGCGTGACCACGCCGAGCGGGATCGACATCCAGGCCTTGATGCGAGGGACGGCATTTTGCTGGTTCGGATCGCGCTCGATCCGGACCAGTTCAGTCGAGCCGCCGCCGATGTCGAACAGAATGGCGCCCCGGCCGTGCGGGTCGAGCAGCGGCGAGCAGCCGATCACGGCAAGCGTCGCCTCGGTTTCGCGATCGATCACCTCCAGGCTGATGCCGGTCTCGCTGGCCACCTGGTCGCGGAAACTGTCGGCATTCGAGGCGGCGCGGCAGGCTTCGGTTGCGATCAGGCGCAA
>DATNMT010000472.1:0-7444 GCA_035602495.1 Bradyrhizobium sp. | reverse complement strand
CTTTCTTTGCGGATGGTCATCGGGAACGGATTTTCGACTTCCGGGTTGAAAACGGTAAGGATTGAAGCGTTTTCGAGCGAAGTGGATACCGGTTCGCGTGAAGAAAACGCGTCAAAACAAGAATCCAGAGCTTCGGTTCTGATTCAATCAGAACCGAAGCTCTAAGCAAGGACAGGCGATGGGCCATTGGCTGCAGCGACAACGACTGGGAGATTGGCGTCCGGGCGTCGGCGAGAAACTGTGGCTGTCGATGCTGATCGACGCCATGGAGGAGGGCTCCGTCGCGGATTGCCGCGCCACCCCGTGCGATCCGTCGGTATTGGCCGCGCTGGGCGCCCAGCTGGCACGTCCGGCATCGCCGTACCCCTATGGCGCCTCCGGCTTCAGCTTGAGAAACTAGGTTTTTGGCGCGCGGCTATTCGCCGGCAATCTGCAGCCGCGGCCGCTGGCCCCGTTCGATGCCGCGCAGTTTGCTTTCCTCGCGGCCGATGTAGTCGCGGGTCATCGGCACCACGCCCTGGCGCTTGGTGAGCTGGATCTGGAAGTTCATGAGGTTCTGCTTGCGGAACGCCATTTCGGAGATGGCCAGATAAAATTCCCACATCCGCGCGAAGCGTTCGTCATAGAGCTGCACCGCTTCATCGCGCCGCGCCATGAAGCGGTCGCGCCAGGCCTTCAGGGTTTCGGCGTAATGCAGCCGCAGAATTTCAATGTCGCAGACCAGAAGCCCGGCGCGCTCGATCGCGGGGGTTACTTCGGAAAGTGCGGGGATATAGCCGCCGGGGAAGATGTATTTCGCAATCCAGGGATTGGTCGCGTCCGGTCCCTCCGAGCGGCCGATCGAATGCAGCATCATCACCCCGTCGTCGGTGAGGAGTTCGGCGCACTGCCTGAAATAGGTTTCATAAAAATCGACGCCGACATGTTCGAACATGCCGACCGACACGATACGGTCGAACGGCCCGCTGACGTCGCGGTAATCCTCAAGGAAAAACTTCGCCGAGCGCGACAGGTTTTTCTCGGCTGAGCGGGCGCTCGACACCTCCAGCTGTTCGGTCGACAGCGTGATGCCGGTGACGTTGGCCCCGGTCATTTCGGCGAGATAGAGGCTCAAGCCGCCCCAGCCGGAGCCGATGTCGAGCACGCGATCGCCGGGCCCGATCAAGAGCTTGGCGGCAAGATGGCGTTTCTTGGCCAACTGGGCATCGTCGAGACTGGTATCCGGCGTTTCGAAATAGGCGCAGCTGTACTGCTTGTCGGCGTCGAGGAAGAGCGAATACAGCCGCCCGTCGAGATCGTAGTGGCGCGCGACATTGTCTCTCGCGCGGCCGCGCGGATTGAATTGCCTGGCATGTCTGACCAGATAGCGCAGCCACCATTGCAGCTTGGCCCAGCGGGGCAATATTTCCGGCTGATCCATCAGGATCGCCAGCGCGTCCGCGATCGAGCCGTTCTCGATCACGAAGGAGCCTTCCATGTAGACTTCGCCGAGCGCAAGTTCGGGGTTGAGCAGAACCCTGCGTTCCGCATCGGTAGTCAGGAATCGCGCCAAAACCGGCTCGCCGGTGCCATCGCCGCAGCTAAATTTTGCCCCGCTCGCAGTGGTAAATGTCATCGCGCCGCGGCGGATGAACTGCTGCAGGAAGTAACGCAACAAACGGTCCATCGAAACCACCGAACTGAGCGATCCCAACGAGGCTCACGTACCGGCCGCCACACTCGACGCCCGGTGAACCGAAGGTTCCCAAACACCCGCAAAGGATAATAGGGATGAGGGGACCTGCGCGCTAGTACATTGTACACAAAGCGGATATTCCGGAATGTCGTGTTCACGCAGTTGCGTGATAAGCGCGCTTCCATTCGCGGGATAATCGGCTAAAAGGTGACCGCCGCCGGTGCCCGATCGAGGGACGCTGGAAGCGATTTCCGCATCGGGAGAACTGGGGAATGTTGAGCCGAGCGCTCATTATAGCGACGGTGACGCTTCTGATCGGCTGTTGCGCGGCGGTTCCCGCCTGGGCCCAGGCGACAAATCTCGAGGCCGGCAAAAGCCCTTCCCAGATTTTCGCCGGTACTTGCACGGCTTGCCACAAGGGTCCGCGGGGTCTGTTGAAGACCGTGCCGGCCGGGTCGCTGCCGGGCTTCCTGCGGCAGCACTACACCACCAGTCCCGAGATGGCCACGCTGCTCGCTTCCTTCCTGGTCGCCAACGGGGCGAGCGACACCCGTCTTGCCCAGCCCAAAGACGGCAGGCCCACCGGCGCGGGGGAGCAACTCGACCGGTTCGGCCGCAGGCTGCGTCCTGGGCCGCAGGAGGCCGCCAGGCCCGAGGCAGAGCCGAGAGAGGCCGCCAAGCGCTTGGCGAGGCCGCCCGGAGAGGTTCCCGTCACTGAGGGTCAGACTCCAGCTCAGGCCGCGATCGAGCGCGGCCCGGACGGCCGCAAATTGTCTGCCAAGCAGAGGCTGAGCAAGCGGGGCAGGCCGGCCGGCGAAGAGCCGCCGATGGAGCCCAAAACTGACGCCGGCAAGGAAGAACCTGCCAAGGGCGAGGCGGCCAAGGAGGACACACCCAAAGGCGAAACCGCCAAATTCGAGGGTGGCAAGCCCGGCGAGGGCAGCTCTGAATCTGCCAAGCCCGAACCGCCGAAGGAACCCGGCAGTGGCGAGCCTGCCGTGTTGCGGGCCGATCCGGTTCCTCCCGTCACCCCCGCGCCGCCGGCGTCGCCAACAGTTTCCGCGGCGGTGTCCAGCGGAGCGCCGCCAGAGCCTCCGGCTGCTGCGGCGCCGTCACCGCCGCCTCCGGCCCCGGCCGAGCCTGCGCCCAACGCCGTGACCGCTGCCGTGCCTCCCCCGATGGCGCCCGCGGGACCGCCGGCACCGCCGATCTCGCAATAGGTCGTCGCGAAAGCCCCATTGCATTAAACCGCTACGCGGTAGCGAGTCGGCCGGCGGATATGGGAAGTTGCGAGGGCGCGTACTTAAATTACGCGGCTGCAAACGTGGCGTGAGTAACCGAAACTTTTGTCCCCAATGCTCCGCTCATGGTCACCACTTGAGCATCGAGCTGCTTTGACAACGCTTTAACGACGCCGGTACCAAGTCCGGTTTTGGCTTGAGCGAACACGTCGTCAGGTTTGCCGGAGCCGTTGTCAGAGACCGCAAGCTGCCAATCGGGGCCTGATACGTCGTAGGAAACCTTGATCTCGCCGTCCTTCGTTGTTTCGTCGAAGGCATGCTTGAGGGAATTGATGACGAGTTCGGTGACTATCAGACCGATGCTCTCAGCATCGCGCCTTTTGCAATTTCCCCCTTTACCGTCGAATTTGATAGAAATCGCCCGATTGTCACCAATCATCGATTGCGCCAGAGCCGTGCAGAGCGTCGCAAGATACGGTCCCATTTCAATAGTCGAGTTGGCGGCAGAACCGTGGAGGTGCTTTTGAACGGTGGCAACCGAGATGACCCGGTTGTGAGCGTCTTCCAGGTGACGGCGCGTTTCCTCCGACTCTACTGCTCTTGCCTTCAGCATGATTATGCTGGCGATGATTTGCAAGCTGTTGACTACACGATGTTCCAGCTCTTCCAGCAACATCTCCTTCTGGCGTATCAAATCATCTTTTTCTTTTTCCAGTGTGCGTTTTTGGGTAACGTCTTCAATGCCAAGCAGGATTGTGGAAAGTGCCCCCTTCTCAGAGAAAACTTTGCGGGCATTCAGGAGCATTGTGCGCTGGCCGATGCTCGGAAAATCATGCTCGACTTCGTAGTCTTCCATGGCTCCCTGCTCGGGAAGGATTTTTCCAAGCAACAAACGAAGCTTCGGAATATCCCATTGACCGTCTCCGAGGTCGTACAGGAGTTTGCCCTGCGTGTCGTCGGCATCGACTTTGAACGTCAGATAGAAAGATCGGCTCGCGGCAACGACACGAAGTTCCTGATCGAGCACAATGAGAGGTTCTCGAACCGTGTCGACGATAGCGTGCGCAAGTGTCCAGGCATCTTGGACCTTGGGGAACTGCTTTCTGAACATGTTTCTGAACATGGTGGAACACCCTCGTAGGGGCGGGAGTCTACCGAACTCTCAGTCTCGGGCGCGCCCATCCGCTGCCGGGAGATAGTTCTCATTGTATACCCACGATGTACGGTCGGCGACTCAATTTGATGCGTCGCAGTCTTGCCGGAATCGATTGCGGCCTGTTAGCCCGTTTTAAGCCAACTGCGTCGGCGTTGCCGGATGCGCCGTTTTCGGATGGTGGTCGTGCAGGTACGAAGCCAAATGGTTTCGAATTATAACTTCGCCAGCCACAGCCGTTTCGAAAAGGCTCTCCTGCACGTCGCGCGGCAAGTCAGGCCACAATGCGAGCACGGCCTTGCCCAACAAGCGTTCGAATTCGTGAGTCGAGTTATTCATCATCGTCAGACCTCGCTGTTAAAAAAGGCCGTCGAAGCGCGGGCGAGCAATGTAATCGCTGCGGAAACAGGCAAACACTGGCGCACCACCGTTAGTCGCCGTGATCCGTTTGCCGGTGAACAAACTCTCGATGAACCTCGCGTCCTAGCGCATTGACCACTGATATCTCAAGGTCCTGATCGTCGCGGAGACTCTCGTCGCGGAAGTGCCGAACAATTTCTCCGCAATACTCGATTGCTTCTGCCTGTGTTTTGAATTCGATCCCAACTATATCTCTATGCGGGACGCCATCTTTCATATCGAAGAAAAACTTCTGCATTTTCATTACCTCTGCATACCAATCCGGCGTGTCAGCATTCGTTCCGAGTGAACGGCGCGCGCCGTCCAGCAATCAGATCGGAACCATTTGCCGGATGATTAGCTTGCCTAAGCACCGCCCGCCGCCCGTGGCGTCCGATGGATGGCGGCCCAGATGCCCCGTTCTGGGGTCGTTTCTTTACTGCAAGCCTTCAACCGTATGAGCGTCTAGCCACGCCTTATTCTTGAAGAGCCTGCGAAGGGAGATCGCTATTTGCAGGTGTTTATTCCGCTCAGGTCCAGGCGGTATCGAGCGCGAGTACTGGAGCATCTGACGGCGCAATTGAGTGAGGTCAGCGATGCTGTAGCGTTGCTCGAACAGAGGCATCCGATTGGCTTGGGGCATGATGCTCCCCATGGATCAGGCGAGAGCACTACCGAACTCTCTGTCACCGAATGATGCCGAGGACGGGGCGGTGATGGGACGATCCTGCGTCAACCAACTTCCGGCCGCATGGTCAATATTGCTCACTCTCGGACATCCGACGAAATATGTTTTGGGGGTCGCCAATGTCGCAGTTGGGTCAAAGCCGTAGATCTCAGATGGAGCACATGTTTTCCGCTTTACCCGAAACAGGCGACATTGCTCGACACCGCCGATACCCACAAGGCGTTGCCCGACACCGCTCGGCGGTCCCAAGCCCGGCCTGATCGGGCCGGGCTTGAGCGATGGATGGAGGCTGGCGTTATTTTTCCGAAGCTGCAGCGGCTTCGGGCTCGGCTTCGTCGCGACGCGCCTCGGGGTCGAAGAATTCGCCGGCCGCGGCGATGGCTTCGGCGGCCGCGTCCTGGTCTTCCTGGCGGGTGGAGATGTCCTCGCCGCGATTGATGCGCTCGGCTTCGTCGGCGCTGCGCGCAACCGTCACGGTGACGCCGACTTCGACTTCCGGATGCACCGCAATCGCGATCTTGTGCTTGCCGATGGTCTTGATCGGCGCGTCCAGCATGACCTGGCTGCGGCTGATCGTGACCTTGTCGGCCTCGAACGAGGCGATGATGTCGCGAACCGTCACCGATCCGAACAACTGGCCGCTCTCGGAAGCCTGGCGCAGCACGATGACGTTGCGGCCGTCGATCTTCTCCGCGACTTTGGCGGCCTCGCCCTTGGCCTTGAGGTTGCGGGCCTCGAGTTCGGCCTTCATGCCGTCGAACTTGGCGCGATTATCCGCGGTGGCGCGCAGCGCCTTGCCGCGCTTCAGCAGGAAATTGCGGGCAAAGCCGTCCTTGACGCGGACGACCTCGCCCATTTGGCCGAGCTTGGCGACGCGTTCCAGCAAAATGACTTCCATATTTGTTCTCCTTGTGTGGTGATCTGGATGAGAGGGTTGAGTTGAAGGTTATGATACGGGCAGCGGCGGCGGCCTTCCCTTGAGGTAGCGCTGGCGTATTCCGAACACGGCCTCGGCAAGTCCGAGCGCCACCATCGCCAAAACGGGCCAGTCGAACACCAGCACGATTGCGTAGACGCAGCCGAGCCAGAGCGCGCGGCTTTTCAGCGCCGACGTCAGTGTGTGCAGCACGGCAAAGCCAATGAGCGCATAAGCCATCATCAGCGCCGCGGTGACGATCTGGGCCAGCATCGCCAGCAGTCCGCCGGCAAAACAAAACGCGATCGCGACGCATAACGCCGCGAGCGTCATCGGCGGCAGCGCCGCGCTCTTCAGGTCGGGCCACGGCCGGTGCAGCCGTCCCGATGTCGCGGTGATCTTGGCGGCGAGCCAGAGATTAAGCGTCAGCGTCATCATCGCGAAAATGGCGGCGGCTGACGGCGCGATGGTGATCACGGCATCGATCCATGGCGCGGTTTCGGCCGTCGGAGCCGTCTCATTCAGTTCCAGGATCCGAAGCAGGAAGCGCCGCATGGTGTCGACGATGCTGGCCGCGTCGGTACCCAGCGTGAGCAGCGCCGCCATCGTGGTCAACGCCACAAAGCCGGATATCCAGAGCAGGATGCGGCCGACCGGATACCACTCCAGATCGGGCACAACCGGCGCGGCGCCGGCGTCGATCGGCCGTCCGAGCAGCGCAAGATGTCCGAGCCACCAGGCGGGCAGCGCGACCATAACGGCAAAAGCGATGCAATAGGGCAGGCCGAAGATGACGCCCAGCGCGCTGGCCGCGGCGATGCCGCCGATGCTGGCGCAAAGCGGGCCCCATCCGAGCGCCGCCACCATCAGCGGCAGCGGCGCCAGATAGAACAGCAACAGCGAGATCAGCACGCCGGAGATCAGCGAGGCAAACATCAACGCCGACGCGGCGCCGGCCGCCAGTGCAATGAGCAGAATTGCGATCATCAGCTGTCCCGCCCCTTTCGAGCGGTTAGAGGTTCCTGGAACCCCAACCATCGGCGACCGGACGACCCGGAAGCCTTATGAAGATGTTGCGATCGGCAGCACCAATGCTGCCGACCGAAGATTCTTATCGGATCACGTATGGCAGCAGACCGAGGAAACGCGAGCGCTTGATTGCGCGCGCGAGTTCACGCTGCTTCTTGGCGGAAACGGCGGTGATGCGGCTCGGCACGATCTTGCCGCGCTCGGAGACATAACGCATCAACAGCTTGGAATCCTTGTAGTCGATTTTCGGCGCATTCGGACCCGTGAACGGGCAGGTCTTGCGGCGGCGGAAAAACGGACGGCGTGCACCAGCTTCAGCCATGATTCCTACTCCTCAATCGCT
>DATNMT010000468.1:0-3850 GCA_035602495.1 Bradyrhizobium sp. | reverse complement strand
GGTTCAGTGCGCCCAGCCGGTACTCCCACGCCTGCACCATTGCCGTGAACTCCTTGTCCACGGACATCATGCTCTCGACCTGCGCCCGCTCATCGGCATCGAGCGTGCCGAGGGCATATTCCGCGGCGAGCGCGATATGGTCTTCGCTATAGGCCATCATTCACAGTCCAAGATCTTCTAGAGTCCAAGATCTTCTAAAGTCCGAGGCACTCCCGGATATCCATCATGCTGCGGCGCAGCCAGGTCTTCACCGTATTGACCGGCGTCTCGAACTTCGCCGCCAGCTGCTCGCGGCTCCAGCCGTTGTAATAGGCGAGCAGCACGAGCTTCTGCCGGTCCGGCTCCAGACGGCCGACGCATTCCAACAGCCGCTTCAATTCTTCGGTCATCTCCCGGCGCGCCAGCGGATCCGGGCTGTCGGCGGCCACCTCCATGGCCGACGGCTCCTCTTCGATCGAGACCTCGCCGCGCTTGCGCACGACATCGATGGCCCGGTTTCGCGCAATCGACGCCATCCACGTGATCGGCGACGCGAGGCCCGGATTGAACTGCCCGGCGCTGTTCCAGATCTTGACGTATGCCTCCTGAATGACCTCCTCGGCGAGATCCTGTCGGCGCAAGATACGGAGCACCACGCCAAAGAGTTTCGCCCGCGTCGCGGCGTAGAGGCGCTCGAAAGCGGCCTCATCCCCCTTGGCCACGGCGGCGATCAGCCAGACCAACTCAGCTGGCGTCAGCATTCAGTGCCCCCAAAAATCGCGATGCCCCATCGCCTTATGTACACAACCAATCGGCATTTCCGACCTGTCGTATCATATCCTGCGCCAAACCGGGCTACCAAGTCACCGGGCCGGCCTGTGGACATTCGGCCAAGAGAAAACCCGGACCTCGCGGCCCGGGTTTTCGATGATGGCTTGGCGGATGAGAGGCGGCAGGCCTTCAGGCGATCGCCGCCCCGATGCGGGCGCGCATCAGGCCGATGCTGTCGAGATCGGCCTGTTCGCGGGCGTTTTCCTCGGCGCGCTCGCGCGCCTGATCGCGTTCGTCCAGCAGCTCGACTTTCTTGAGCTCCTCGAACGCCTCGCCGAGCAGGGTCTTGGCGTCTTCAAGCTGGATCCGCAGTTCGTCGGCGGAGCGGGTCAGGTTCTCGCGCCGCTGAATCGCGGCCTTGGCATAGGTCGGGTAGGCGAAGTGCGAGGGATCGTTGATCCCGGCACGCTCCTGCTCGGACTGGATTTCGCGCTCGAGGTCCACCGACATCCGCTGGAAATCGGCGATCATGCCCTCGATCTGGGCGACCCTGCGGCGCTTCTCGTCGACCTGAAACTTCTTCAGGCGGATCAGCGTTTCACGTGACTTCATCGACTCATACTCCCCAGAAGTCCCGATCTGAACGCGGGACAGAACCGGTCTCCCCCAGGGGCTCCACCGGTATCGTTAGTTGTGTGGCGGCGATGATGGCCTGACAAAGTTAGCGTTCCGTTTCTAAATCCTTGAGGATTTGCTCTAGTTGCCGGTATCCCTCGTTCAGGCCGGTGACCTCGTCCTTGGCCTGGCGCAGGAACCCCTCCAGCGGCTCATGCAGCGCGATCGCCTCGTCGACCTCGGGGCTGGAACCGGCGCGATAGGCCCCGAGCCGGATCAGTTCCTCCATGTCGGCATAGGTCGACATCACCTGGCGCGCCCGGGCAATGACCGGCAGGTAGGCCGGATCGGCCGATTTCGGCATGGTCCGGGACACCGATCTGAGGACGTTGATGGCCGGAAAGCGCCCGCGCTCGGCGATCGAGCGCTGCATCACGATATGGCCGTCCAGAATGCCGCGGACCGCGTCCGCGATCGGCTCGTTATGATCGTCGCCGTCCACCAGCACCGTGAAAATGCCGGTGATGGTGCCGGTGCCGGTGCCCGGGCCGGCGCGCTCCAGAAGCTTCGGCAATTCGGTGAACACGGTCGGCGTATAGCCCTTGGCGGTCGGCGGCTCGCCCACCGACAGGCCGATTTCGCGCTGCGACATCGCAAAACGCGTCACCGAATCCATCAGGCACAGCACATCCTTGTCCTCGTCGCGAAAGTATTCGGCGATCGCCAGCGTCAAATAAGCCGCCTGCCGCCGCATCAAAGCGGGCTCGTCGGAGGTCGCCACCACCACCACCGACCGCGCCAGGCCCTCTTCGCCGAGGTCGTCCTGCAGGAATTCCTGCACCTCGCGGCCGCGTTCGCCGACCAGGCCAATCACCGTGATGTCGGCGTCGACGTTGCGCGCCAGCATCGACAGCAGCACCGATTTGCCGACGCCGGAGCCGGCGAAGATGCCGAGCCGCTGGCCGCGGCAGCAGGTCAAAAACGTATTGAGCGCCCGCACGCCGAGATCGAGCGGGGCGCCGACGCGCTTGCGCGAATGCGCCGGCGGCGGCGCGTTGCGATAGGGCATTGGCGAGGGTCCCAGCGGCAGCGGCCCCTTGCCGTCGATCGGATCGCCCATCGCGTTGATCACGCGGCCGAGCCACAGCGGCGACGGCCGCACCTGGCTGGCGGCATTGGCGATCACCGCGCGGCAGCCCCGCCTGACGCCTTCGAGGCCGGCAAACGGCATCACCACCGCGTTGTTGCCGGTGAAGCCGATGACCTCGGAGGGGATGAAGCGATTGCCGCCGGTCTCGATCACGATGCGGGCGCCGACCGACATCGCGTGGATCGGCCCTGCGATCTCCACCATCAGGCCGCGGACGCCGACCACGCGGCCGTAGATATTGACCCCATCGATGTCGCTGATCTGTTCGGCGAGCGCTTTCATTGCGAAAACCTTAAGTTTCCACGCTTTATGGTTCCGACCTTAACTTCGTGTTTACCCGCATCGTTAATCATTACGTCACTGTCTTTGGTGACTGAGAGCGCTCGACCTTCAGAAGGAAGGCTGAGTCGCGAGAGTCGATTAGGCCCGGCTCTTAATGTGGAACCTGAACGGGAACGGTTACGAAAACCTGCTTCGACGCAATGTCTTAGAGCGATTCGCTAAAAATTGCACTGATAGAGCTTGCGTAAAGGAATCAGATTTTGTTAACCATATGTCGTCAGGATCCGAATCAGTTGTGCAAAGGCGTTTTGAGTGCCGCAAATGCGGCCGACCTGACGCCCGCAGCGGCGACTATAGGGGACTGGCATGCGCGTTCTGCTGATAGAAGATGACAGCGCCGTCGCGCAGTCGATCGAGTTGATGCTGAAGTCCGAGAGTTTCAACGTCTATACGACGGACCTCGGGGAAGAAGGCGTAGATCTCGGAAAGCTCTACGATTACGACATTATCCTGCTCGACCTCAACCTGCCCGACATGTCCGGTTACGACGTGCTCAAGCAGCTTCGGGTCTCGAAGATCAAAACCCCCATCCTGATCCTCTCCGGCCTCGCCGGCATCGAGGACAAGGTCAAGGGTCTCGGCGTCGGCGCCGACGACTACATGACCAAACCCTTCCACAAGGACGAGTTGGTGGCGCGCATCCACGCCATCGTGCGCCGCTCCAAGGGCCACGCCCAGTCGGTGATCCAGACCGGCGATCTCGTGGTCAATCTCGACACCAAGACGGTCGAGGTCGGCGGCCAGCGCGTGCATCTGACCGGCAAGGAATACCAGATGCTGGAGCTGCTCTCCTTGCGCAAGGGCACCACGCTGACCAAGGAAATGTTCCTCAACCATCTCTATGGCGGCATGGACGAGCCGGAACTGAAGATCATCGACGTCTTCATCTGCAAGCTGCGCAAGAAGCTCGCCAACGCCTCCGAAGGCCGCAACTTCATCGAGACCGTGTGGGGCCGCGGCTACGTGCTGCGCGAGCCGCACGAGGTCGAAGAG
>DATNMT010000466.1:0-2213 GCA_035602495.1 Bradyrhizobium sp. | reverse complement strand
CGGTAGATAGCCGAGTTCATCGATAACGATGAGATCGTAGCGCAGCAACTTCTCGGATAGCCGGCCACTACGACCGGCGTCTTTTTCCTGTTCCAATTGATTGACCAGATCGACCAGGTTGAAGAAGCGCCCCCTGGCGCGGGTGCGGATGACCGCCGAGGCCACGGCGATGCACAGATGGGTTTTGCCGGTTCCGGTGCCGCCGATGAAGATCGCATTGCGCTTGGCGTCGAGGAAAGCGCCGGTGGCGAGCTCGCGAACTTGCCCTTCATCGACGGGCGTATCAGCGAAGATGAACTTGTCGAGATCTTTGAGGACCGGGAACTTGGCTCCGACGATGCGATAGCTGATCGAGCGGGCCTGCCGGTGGGTGCGCTCGGCGAGGATCAGGCTGGCGATCAGCGGACAAAGCTCGTCGCGCCGGGCGAGGCCCTTGCCGGCGATCTCGTCGAAGCTGGCGCGCATGCCGTAGAGCTTAAGTTCGCTCATCGCCTCCAGAATCTCATGGCGTTCCATCAGGCGATTTTCCTTATGCGGTCGTAGCGGCCACAATCGGCCGCGGGTTCGATCTTCAGGCGAAGCGCGTCGGGAGTAGTGATGCTGGGAGGCGGCGCGGGCTGCCGCCGGCGCGCCAGCACGGTCAGGATCACGTCGCCGCTGGCGATGCCCGCCTCCAGCGCCTCGGCGCAGGCGGCCTCGACCGCGCCGAGCCCATGATCGAGAACCGCGCCCAATATCTTGACGAACTGGCGGTCGCCGTCGGCGTGCGTCGTCAGCTTGGCGCGGACCTGGGTCAGCGCGGCCGGCAGATCCCAGTCTTTGAATGGCGCGCCGTTGCGCAAGGCGCCGGGCTTCTTCATCAGCACCGGCAGATAGTGCCAGGGATCGTAAATGATCTTGTCGCGCTGGAAGTGACGCGGATGATCCGCGACGACTTCATCTCCCAGAAACACCACGACGCGTTCGGCATGGGAGCGCACCAGAACCATTCGGCCGGCGGCGCGCGCATCGACGCTGTAGCGATTGTGATCGGCCATGATCAGGCAGGTGGTGCTGGCCCGGACTGCCTTCTCGACGAACCCGTCGAACGGGCCGCGAAGCTGCATCAGGCTCGCCCGTTCCTCCTCGAACACGTCCCAGATCGTTCGATCCTTGAACTCGGGATGCCGGGTTCGTTTGGCGTAGGCGATGCACTGATCTTCCAGCCATGCATTCAATTCGGTCAGGCTTTTCACCCGAGGCTTGGGCCGGAACATCTGGTCCCGCAGGTTGCCGACCTGGTTCTCGACCTGACCCTTCTCCCAGCCCGACGCGGGCGTGCAGGCCACCGGTTCGATCAGATGGTGCGAGCACATCTGGAGAAAGCGGCCATTGTACCGGCGCGCTTTGCCCACGAAGATCGCCTCGACCGCCGTCTTCATGTTGTCGTAGATGCCGCGCCGGCAGACCCCGCCATAGAACTGGAACGCCTTGTCATGGGCGTCGAACACCAGCTCTTGGGTCTCGCGAAAATAAACTCGAACGAACGGCATACGGCTGTGCGACAGCTTCATGTGCGCCGCCTTGACCGTCAGCGGCAGCCCCTGGAGCGTGATCGTCTCGTGGCTCCAATCGAACTGATAGGCTTCCCCCGGCGCGAAGCTCATCGGCACATAGGCATGCGCGGGAACCCGGGCCCGTTCCTCGCGCCAGGACCTCACGAACCGATGCACGCTGTCGTGGGCGCCGTCATATCCGCGCCCACGCAGTTCCTCGAACAGCCGTTGCGTCGAGCGTCGCTCCCGCTTCGCCAGCTTGGATTCCGACTCCAGAATCTCAGTCAGCGCCTCGACCCAGACGCCCAGCTTCGGCGTCGGCTGAACGTCGCGAGCGTACTTGAACTCCGTCTGGTGGCCACGGATGATCTTACGGACCGTCGCGCGGGACACTGAAAGCGTCCGAACGATCTCCTTGATCGGCCGCTCCTGTTCGAAATAGGCGCGTCGTATCTCGCCGATCTTATCCACGCCGACCATCCCCATCAGCCCTTCCCGGCCGATCTGGGCCAAAGGGAAGGACGCTGACACACAACGTCAGAGGGGGTCGTTATTGGACGCGAAAACCGCCCCTCAAGGGGTCGTTATTGCAAGCGATTTTGCAGTCTATGCGATCTATCTCGCCTTGCGCGCCCGCTACCCGCTCGAAGTCGTGCACTGGACGCGGGGCCGGGTGTC
>DATNMT010000463.1:0-6300 GCA_035602495.1 Bradyrhizobium sp. | reverse complement strand
GGACACCCCGCCGCGCCGGCGCCGAAGACGGCGCTTTCGGCCGCCCATGCGGCGCTCGATGCGGGGCGGATCGATTATACCTCGGCGCTCGGCATTCCCTCGCTGCGCCAGCGCATCGCCAGGCATTACCGGGAGGCCTATGGCTGCGCCGTGGATGCCGAGCGGATCGTGATCACCACGGGTTCCTCGGGCGCCTTCATTCTGGCCTTTCTGGCGATGTTCGAGCCGGGCGACCGGGTCGCGGTCACGGTGCCCGGTTATCCGCCGTATCGCCACATCCTTACTGCGCTCGGCTGCGAGCCGGTGCCGATCGAGACATCGAGCGAAAACCGCCATGCGCTGACCGGCGAAGCGCTGCTCGCCGCCCACCGCAAGAATCCGCTGAAAGGCGTGCTGGTCGGAAGCCCAGCCAATCCGACCGGCACGATGATGTCGCGAGCGGCACTCACCAGCCTGATATCGGCCGCGGAAGACGCCGGCATCCGTTTCATTTCCGACGAAATCTACCACGGCCTCGACTACGCATTCCCGGCGGTGACGGCGGCGGAACTCTCCCTGCAGGCGCTCGTCATCAATTCGTTCTCGAAATATTTCTGCATGACCGGATGGCGGGTCGGCTGGATGGTGGTGCCGGAGGCGCTGATCCGGCCGATCGAGCGGCTGCAGCAGAATCTGGCCATTTCAGTGCCGACGCTGTCGCAGGTCGCAGCGGAGGCTGCCTTCGAGGGCCGCGAGGAGATGGAAGCGGTGAAGCGCGGCTACCAGGAGAATCGCCGCATGTTGATCGAGGGCCTGCCGAAGGCCGGCCTCGACAAATTCCTGCCCGCCGACGGCGCGTTTTACCTTTACGCCGACGTCTCGGCGTTTACGTCCGACAGTTTCGAGTTCGCCAAGCAGATGCTGGAGCAAGCGCATGTCGCCGCAACCCCCGGCGTCGATTTCGATCCGGTGCACGGCCGTCACTTCATCCGTTTTTCCTACGCACGATCGGCCGAGGACATGCAGGAAGCCGCCGCGCGTATCGCGCGATGGCTTGCCTAGGCGGACCCGGCTTGGTCGCTCGCAGCCGCGCCGCATGCATTCCAGATCAAAGGAGTTATCCTTGTCCGATCAATCAATCCCGGAGCCTGTTGTCGTGAGGCACCTGCCACTCGCCGCGCTGTGGTGGCCCGATCGTGCCGATGGGCTTCCCGCGGCGTTGCGCGGCCTGATCCTGATTGGGCTCGGCACCGGACTGCTCGCGGCCTCCGCCAAGATCAATCTGCCGCTGCCCTATGTGCCGATGACCCTGCAGACGCTGGTCGTGCTGGTGATCGGCGCCGCCTATGGCTGGCGCCTTGGAGCAGCCACCGTCATCGCCTATCTGGCCGAAGGCGCGATCGGATTGCCGGTGTTTGCAGGTCCCGTCGGCGGGCTCGCGCCGCTAATTGGTCCGACCGCGGGCTATCTCGTTGGCTTCGTGGCTGCCGCCGCCGTCACGGGATGGCTGAGCGAGCGCGGCTGGGATCGCTCGGCCCTGCCGCTCTTTGCGGCGATGGGGTTCGGACACATCATCATTCTCGGCTGCGGATTTGCCTGGCTCGCCTTTGGCGCAAAACTCGGCGTCGAGAAGGCGTGGCTGGTCGGGATCGCGCCGTTCATCGTCGCGTCCTTGATCAAGAATGCGATCGGCGCCTTGGCCGTACCGGCAATCCGGCGCGCGCTCGATCGGCGCGGATAAAATCTGCGGCTGGCTTGCTCGGCCGCATTGACTCGGCCGGACCAATCGATCTTGTTGTTTCCATCGGACGGCCGCCGGTGCCAGGCGACGGACAGATCCGAAGGTTCTAATGGGGGAGTGAACGTCATGGCGACAGCGGTGGCAACCACGGCCGGGGCTCACGCGGCAAAGCCCTGGTACAAAATTCTTTATGTTCAGGTGCTGATCGCCATCCTGCTCGGTGTCGTCGTCGGCTGGCTGTGGCCCAATCTGGCGACCAATGACTGGATCAAGGCGCTCGGCGATGGCTTCATCAAGCTGATCAAGATGGTGATCGCGCCGATCATCTTCTGCACGGTGGTGTCGGGCATTGCGCATATCCAGGACGCCAGGAAGGTCGGCCGCGTCGGAGTCAAGGCGCTGGTCTATTTCGAGGTGGTTTCGTCGTTCGCGCTGATGCTCGGCCTGATCGTGGGCAATCTGATTCCGGTCGGCCACGGGCTCGCCGCCAAGCCCGACGCCGCGGCGGTAGCCAATTACGTCAAGCAGGCGGAAGCGCAAAAGTCGGTCGATTTCGTCCTCAACATCATTCCCGACAGCGTGGTCGGTGCACTGGCGCGCGGTGACATTCTGCAGGTCTTGCTGTTCGCCATCCTGTTCGGCTTCGCGCTGATGGCGCTCGGCGAGCGCGGCCACCGGCTGCGTGACATCATCGACGATACCGCGCACGCGGTGTTCGGCGTCATCGCCATCGTCATGAAGGCGGCGCCGTTCGGCGCCTTCGGCGCGATGGCCTACACCATCGGCAAATACGGGCCCGCCGCGCTCGGCAATCTGGTCGGGCTGATCGCCGTGTTCTACATGACGGCGGCGCTGTTCGTGTTCGTCGTGCTCGGCCTGATCGCGCGGTTCGTCGGCTTCAGCATCTTCAAGTTCATGGCCTACATCAAGGACGAACTCCTGGTCGTGCTCGGCACCAGTTCGTCGGAAAGCGCGCTGCCGCAGTTGATGGAAAAGCTCGAGCGGCTCGGCTGTTCCAAGCCGGTGGTGGGGCTCGTGGTGCCGACCGGCTACTCGTTCAATCTCGACGGCACCAACATCTATATGACGCTGGCCACGCTGTTCATCGCGCAGGCGCTCGGCGTCGATCTCACCTTCGGCCAGCAAATCACCATCCTGGTGGTTGCGATGCTGACGTCGAAGGGCGCCAGCGGTGTCACCGGCGCCGGCTTCATCACGCTGGCGGCGACGCTTTCGGTGGTCAATCCGGCGCTGGTGCCGGGCATGGCGATCGTGTTTTCGGTCGACAAGTTCATGAGCGAGGTCCGCGCGCTCACCAACATCACCGGCAACGGCATCGCCACCGTGTTCGTGTCGTGGTGGGAGGGCGAACTCGATCACGACAAACTGCACGCCCGTCTCGATCAACAGATCGATCCGTCGGACCTGCAGACCGCCGTCACGACGGGATAGCCCGGAGATTGTTGGTAAAATAAAAACCGCCCGGTTTTGCCGGGCGGTTTGTTTCGTCGCACAAACAGGTCCTACTCGCCGTTGCCAAAACGCCGCGACCACCATCCCGCGCGGCGTGGCTGGTTGTCGCCGGACGCCTCGGACGGGGTCTCGGCCGCCGGCTGGGCCGGGGCGGGTGAGGGTTCGGCCGGCTGGCTCGGCGCGGCGGGTGCCGGAGCAGCCGACTGGGCATCGACCAGGAAGCTTACCTTTTCGCGCACGGTTGAACGCCGCCGCGCCGCGGCTCGTTCGGCCTCTTGGGCGGTCTCCACTTCGGCGGGCGCGCGAGGCGCCTCCGGCTGGCCGCGATCGGCGGGCTGTTGCTCGGGCGGCGCGATGGATTCCTGCGGGACCACCGGCAAAGCCGGCGAGGCCGGATTGCTGTCGAAGTCGGCGACCGCGCTCGTCACTTCCGGAGCCGGTGTCGGTCCGAGTTCGTCCGCGATCGATCCGGCCAGACCGTCTTCCGGTCCGCCGCGCCGGCGGCGTCCGCCACGGCGCCCGCGACGGCGGGGCCGCCGCTCGCCGCCCGGCGCCTGATCGCTGCGAACCTGACCCGGCTGCTCGTCGGATTCCTCCTCGTCGGATTCGCTGTCATCCTCGGCGGTTGCGGAAACCTCGACGGGGATCGCTGCGTCGCGGGGAAACGCGCTTTCATCGCGCGCAGGTGCGCCCTCGCGCGCCTCACCGGAGCGGCCGCGCCGCCGCCGCCGCCGTTTGCGCCGCGGGCCTTCGGCCCCGGCCTCGCTGCCGGCTTCTTCGCTGCCCGCGGCCTCGTCGGCCAGCCCTTCGGTCTCCTCGGTTTCCACTTCCGACTCGACATCGACATCGAATGGTTCTTCTTCGTCGTAAGCCTCTTCGGTCTGCGTCGGGTAGGCCGCAACCTGCGCTGCCAGCAGCGCCTTGGCGGCTTCCAGCGTGTGCACCTGTTCGCCGCGATCGATGATGAAGGATTGCTGGCCGCTCACGGTCGGATCGGCGATCACCGCCAGCGTCACCTTGAAGCTGTTTTCGAGATCGCGCAGATGGCCGCGCTTGTGGTTGAGGACGTACAGCGCCACGTCGGTCCGGGTCCGCACCACGAGATTGTGGGTGGCGCCCTTCATCAAGATTTCCTCGAGCCCGCGCAACAGTTGCAGCGCGACTGACGAGACAGAGCGCACATGGCCGCTGCCGCCGCATTGCGGGCAGGGCTCGGTCGAGCTCTCCAGCACGCTGGCGCGAATGCGCTGGCGCGACATTTCCAGCAGGCCGAAATGCGAGATGCGTCCGACCTGGATCCGCGCGCGGTCCTGCCTGAGGCAATCGCTCAGCTTGCGTTCGACCGAACGGTTGTTGCGCTTTTCGTCCATGTCGATGAAATCGATGACGATCAGGCCGGCGAGGTCGCGCAAGCGGAGCTGGCGGGCGACTTCCTCGGCGGCTTCGAGGTTGGTCTTGAGCGCGGTATCCTCGATGTGGTGTTCGCGGGTGGAGCGGCCGGAATTGACGTCGATCGAGACCAGCGCGTCGGTCTGGTTGATCACGATGTAGCCGCCGGAGCGCAATTGCACCGTTGGCGAGAACATCGCATCGAGTTGGCTTTCGACCCCCATCCGCGAGAACAGCGGCTGGCCGTCGCGATATTGCTTCACCGCCCGCACGTTGGACGGCATCAGCATCTTCATGAAATCGCGCGCCTCCTGATAGCCGGCTTCGCCGGCGACCAGGATTTCGTCGATTTCCTTGTTGTAGAGATCGCGCAAGGAGCGCTTGATCAGCGAGCCTTCCTCGTAGACCAGGGTCGGCGCCTGCGACTTCAGCGTCATGTCGCGCACGGTTTCCCACATACGGATCAGATATTCGAAGTCGCGCTTGATCTCGGGCTTGGTGCGGGCGGCACCGGCGGTGCGCAGGATGATGCCCATGCCTTCGGGCACATCGAGATCCTGCACCACTTCCTTCAGGCGCGAACGGTCCTGCGCGGATGTGATCTTGCGGCTGATCCCGCCGCCGCGCGCGGTGTTGGGCATCAAGACCGCATAGCGGCCGGCCAGCGACAGATAGGTAGTCAGCGCGGCGCCCTTGTTGCCGCGTTCTTCCTTGACGACCTGCACCAGCATGACCTGGCGGCGCTTGATCACTTCCTGGATCTTGTATTGCCGGCGGGGGCGGAACGGGCGTTCCGGCACTTCTTCCAGCACGTCGTCGCCGCCGACGGACTCGACGACTTCCTCCTCGGCCTCGTCGCCGTCGTCCTCATCGTCGTGAACTTCGTCGCCGAGCGGGGCGATGGTGTGTTCGGCGTGCTCGGATGCGGCGGGCTCGTGCGCGGCATGTTCGTGCTCGGCGCCGTCCTCGGCGTGAGGCGCGTCATCGGCATGGGCGGCGTTTTCCCGCGCATCTTCCTCGTGGCGCGTCTCGTCATGGGCATGGTCGTCGCGGGCTTCTGCCGCGGACGCCTCGACGGCGGCCGTGTCGGGGAGGGTCACCGCCGCCAGCGTCTCGCTCGCGTGGGTCTCGGTGCCCCGGTCATCCGCGTGATCGTCAACATGATCGTGCCCGCCATGGTCATGCTGATCATGGGCATGGTCATGATCGTGCGGATGCTCGTGGTGGTTATGCGCATGATCGTCATGCTCGTGATCATGATGTTCGGCATCGGCGTGATGATGTTCGGCGTCGTGCGCGTGGCCGGCCTCGGCGTGCTCGCCGATGTCGTGCGGCTGTGCGGCCCGCGACGGATCGGGGGCGGCATTCTCGACGATCTCGCTCTGGATGCGCTCGCCATTGCCTCTGCGGCGCGAATTGCGGTGACGCGGACGGCGGCCGCGGCTGGAGCGGTTTTCGCTTTCCTCCTCGGCCTCGCGATGGGCGCGTTCGTCCGCCTCGATCAGCGCCTGGCGATCGGCGACCGGAATTTGATAATAATCGGGGTGGATTTCGCTGAAGGCCAGAAAGCCGTGACGATTGCCGCCATATTCGATGAAGGCGGCCTGCAGGGACGGCTCTACTCGCGTGACCTTGGCGAGATAGATATTGCCGCGCAGCTGCTTGCGCTGCGCGGTTTCGAAATCAAACTCTTCGACACGATTGCCGCGGACCACAAC
>DATNMT010000452.1:0-12813 GCA_035602495.1 Bradyrhizobium sp. | reverse complement strand
CACCGACCCGCCCAGCATGAAGCCAAGCTGCACGGCGGCGATGGAGACCACCGGCATCGCCGCGTTGCGCAGGGCGTGCTTCAGGATGATCTTTGTTCGGCTCAGCCCTTTTGCCCGCGCAGTGCGTATGTAGTCCGCCGCCAGCGCATCGATCATGCCCGACCGGGTCAGACGCATCAGCGCCGGGATCGCCGAAAACGCCAGCACGATCCCCGGCATGATGTAGCCCTGCCATGTGTCGACACCGGAAATCGGCAACCATTGCAGTTGCAGGCCAAGCAAGACGATCATGACCAGACCGAACCAGAAACCCGGCATCGCCTGTCCCAGCAGCGCCACCAGCATGATGCCGCGGTCCATCGCGGTGCCCTCTCGCACCGCCGCCAGGATGCCGAGCGGCAGCGCCACCAGCAAAGCAATCGCAAGGCCGGTCAGGCCGAGGGTCAGAGTGACCGGCAATCGGTCGCGGATCAGTCCCCAGACCGGAGCATGGTAAAGGAAGGACCGGCCGAGATCGCCCTGGGCGGCGTGGCCGGCCCAATCGAGAAACTGCACCACCAGCGGCCGGTCGAGGCCATAGTTCTTGGTGATGATCGCGATATCGGCTGCGCTGGCGTTGGGGCCCGCAATCGACGCGGCCAGGTCGCCGGAGAGGCGTGTCAAGACGAAGCTGACGACCAAGACGGTCAGGCACACCAGGACGGCCAGCCACAATCTGCGGACGACAAACAAGACCATTGCCGACAACTACGATAGCGGGCCTCTCGCCGCAAGTTCAGATGTAGCACACCGCAATGGCGACATCGAAATCTGCCTGTGTTTTCTGCATTTGCCCGCCACCTGTTCGCCGATATGCCCAAGCCTGCGGCAGCGACCGCCGCGCTCAATGTGCACCCGGGACGCATCGATCCTCGGAGGACAGAGGCGTTCGCCGCGTTCGAGCCGATTTATGAATACACTGTCCAAAGCAAAAGCGCCGCCCGGAATTGGGCGGCGTTTTGATTTCCGAAAGTGCAGAGTTCGTTGAACGCGATATTACACCGGAATCTGAAAATCTCAAGTCTTGTAGCTGGGGTCGAGCCGATCGAGCTTGCGCAGCAGCGGCGGCCAGACCAGGTTGGTCGAACGCAATTCCGCGCCGTCGGGATTGGAAAACAGCGTTTCGTTCTTGTCGACCACCGCCTTTTCGATCGGATAGGCGGTCGGGCCCAGCATGCGGGTGCGCACCTGCATGGTGCAGGCCCGCTCCAGATGATACATGCGCTCGAAGGCGGAGGCGACCGAGCGGCCGACCGTCAGCGTGCCGTGATTGCGCAGCAGCATGTGGTTCTTGTTGCCGAGATCCTTTTGCAGGCGCGGGCGTTCGTCGTGATCCAGCGCCACGCCTTCATAGTCGTGATAGGCGAGATCGTGGGTGACGAAATGCGCGGTCTGGTTCATCGGCAACAGGCCCTCCATGCAGCTCGCCACCGCGGTGCCGTCGGGCGTGTGCAGGTGAAGCACGCAGCCGGCGTCCTCGCGCACTTCGTGGATCGCGGAATGAATGGTGAAGCCGGCCGGGTTGATGCTGTACTGGCTCTCGGTGAGCTGATTGCCGTCGAGGTCGACCTTGACCAGGCTGGAGGCGGTGATTTCGTCGAACATCAGCCCGTAGGGATTGATCAGGAAATGATGGTCCGGTCCGGGCACGCGGGCGGAGATGTGGGTGTCGACAAGATCGTCCCAGCCGTAATGCGCGACCAGACGATAGCACGCGGCCAGATTGATCCGCTGGGTCCATTCCGCCTCGGTCATTTCCGACGGTGCTTCCTTCAGGCGGGCTTCCGCTGGTGACATGGCCGGTTTCTCCCGTTGAACGGTTGATTTTCGCCGCAAAGGGTACCCCCGGGCGTCCCGCGCAGCAAGGCACAGGACTGGCGTGGCAGTCATGCTTGCCGCGTTTTACGGCGCCGGAATTGCCAGCAGGCTGGAAATGCTGCGGCCGCGGATGTCGTAGACCCGCGCGAACACCACGTCGTCGCGCTTGATTTCCACCAGCACCGGCGCGGTCAGGCCCTTGCAGTAGAACTCGCCGAGCGTCATCGCGAAATCGGCGGCATGGCTGTCCCAGCCGATGGTGAAGTCCGGGCCGAGCGCGACCTGGGCCGGACGCTGCGGACCGCACACCGCGACCTTCCATTTGCGCCCCTTGGGCGGGGTTTCCTGCCGTTCGACGATCTCCTCGCGCAGGCCGTCGGAGGCCTGCTTCAGCGCCAGGCCCCAGTAATCCAGCATGAAGCGATCGTCGGCTTCGCGCACCGTGCCGGCGATATGATTGAAATGGGTGTACTGGTAGGGATGCAGCCGGATCATTTCGCCGAGCGGCAACAACAGGCCGAATGCAAACAGGGTGACAGCGGCGGGTTGCCAGCTGCGTCTGGTGTCACCGAGCCAGTTGATGCCCCACGCGAAAGCGGTGCCCGCCAGCGCCGCCATCGGCGGGATCACAAAGATGAAATGCCGGATGCCATTATACAGCGCCGGGCGCTTCACCATCGCGATCAACAGCGGCAGCGTCGCCGCAAACGCCAACATCAACAGGATGGTCTTGCGGCGGGCCGTTACATCGCCGCGCGGCAGCACCACGAATGCGCCGATGACACCCGCGATCGAAAGTCCGAGCAGCACTTCGGGAAGCTGCAGCGCAAACAGGGTTGGCAGATACGACCAGGGCATGTCGGGCACCGACACCAGCGCGCCGTCGAACATTTCCTTCCACGGCTTCTCGAAGAAGTGCGAGAAGTAGGTCAGGGCCTGGAACGGATTGTCGGCTTCCATGATCGACCACGGCCAGATCAATCCCATCACGAGATAGCCGAGGATCAGGCCGGGCATCAGCACGTAGAGGACATGCAGGAAGCGCCTGCCGGCTTCGCGCGCGCCATGGCTGCGAATCTCGTCCACGAACAGCGGCACGAAGCCGGCCAGCGCGTAAACCAGCGCGAGCCCGCCGAGAATGCGCGAACCGATCGACAGGCCGGCGCCGAGCCCGACGATCAGGACGGTCCGCGGCGAAGGTTGTGGATATTCCTCGGCCAGCCGAACGAGGCCGAGCATCAGGATCACCATCGCGACCGCGAACGGCGCATCCTTCGGATTCATGAACATGTGGCCGTAGAAGGTCGGGCACAGCGCCAGCAGCAACAGCGCCGCGAGACCCGCAAGCGGCCCGCCAATGCGCCGGCCAAGCCGCCACGTCACCGCCAATCCGATTACGCCGACGATGGCGCCGAGCAGGCGGCGGGTTTCAAACAGCTCCAGCGGAATGACCTTGTGCAGAAGTGCTGCCGCCATGTCGAAGCCGCCGCCATACATATAGAGATTGGCGAACGACAGCGCGTGGGTATCCTTGAAACCGGAACCGAACATGCGCAGCAGGAGATCGGCGTATTCGGCATGGGTATAGTCGTCCCAGCCGAGCCCGTAATCGCGGAACGTAAGTCCGGCGATCAGCGCGACCGCGCCCAGCACTACGACGGCGAGGTCGTCACAAGTCCTCTCCACCGAGCGCTGCGAGGGCGTATCGATGGCCGAAGTCGCAATGGATGACATGGCTATTGGTAACCCGGCGTCCCTTTTGGCCCAGTTGGTGGCGCTTTTGGGCCTCGTTCCCCGGCATCCATATAGCGCAGTTCCTTATTTCAAGTAATTGAGAATTGTGGCGCAATTTCCCTAGTGCAGTGCAACAATGGGCAGAAAGCCAAGAGCTTGGCAGGCCCCGATGGCATCTCGGATGAGAGTTAAGTTCCGGAGTCTAAATGCTTTGCGGGAACCGCCCCCCGCAATTGGCCGTTGGCGATGCGCACAATATGACGGTATCGTGGCAGTAGGCGGCATGCCCGCATTTTGGGTGAGGCCGAGGGGTGAGATTTGATGATGGTTGCTTTGCTGGTCGCAGGCATTGGCTTTCTGTTGGCCGGTTTCCTGTCGGTCGTTTTTGGAATCCCGGTCAAGGAGTTCAGCTTCGGAAACACCCTGATTCTGGCGGGTGCGATTTTGGCTTGCACCGGGGTGATGATGCTCGGGCTTTGGGCGGTGGTCCGGGAGCTGAAGACCGTCGCGCGGCAACTGGGCGCTGGAGTCCCCCTCGGATCACGTGCGGCGGGCGCGCCGCCTGCTGCAGGTTTGAGCGCGGCATTGGGCGATCAGGCTCCGGAAGACGGCGGCTTCCTTGTGGGCCGCGACATGTCGGCGGCGGATCATGCCGGCCCGGCGGAGCGAGCGGGGCAACCGCCGCCATGGCGCGAGGAGGCCACATCGCGCGACCGCGTGCGCGTCGATGCGCCACTGGAGCCGGTTGATGCCGCGCCGGCGGCCAAGCCGCGGCGCAACCTGTTGTTTTCCTCGTCATCCCGGAAAGAGCGCGAGCGCGCCGAGGCGCGGAGCAGCGATCCTTCCGCAGCCGAGCTTCAAGCGTCGTTTCCCGCCGCGCCGCCGGCTGCCGAACCCGTCGAGGCGCCGCCCGCAACTTTCGACGACGCCTGGCCAAAATCGGAACGTGCAAGGGGCGCCGAGGCGCCGCTGGCACGCCGCGGCGGCCGATCGCCATCGACCTTTGCCGAACCGGGTTCTGACGCGGCGGGCGCGGAACGCAATCCACCGCCGGCGCCGCGGAGCGACAACGCGCCGCAGGTCACGGTGCTCAAATCGGGCGTCGTCGATGGCATGGCCTATTCGCTGTATTCCGACGGCTCGATCGAGGCGCAGATGCCTGAAGGCATGATGCGGTTTGCCTCCATCGACGAGCTGCGTTCCCATCTCGACCAGCGTGGCTGAACGGAACTGTACTTGCCTCGCCACGCGGCCCCTGAAAATAAAGCGCCGCCGTTCTTGTCAGCTCCGCAGTAATCCGCTCATATTCGGCAAGTAGTCGAAGATTCCGAAAGCGTATTGGCAGCTTTCGGATACTTCGCAATTGCGATCTCGAAAGGTTAAAGACCCATGACCGACGCCGCCGGCAAGAGCTTCATCGACCTGACGGCTGGCATCGTGTCGGCCTATCTCAGCAATAATCCGACGCCGGCCGCCGAGATTCCGAACCTGATCAGCCAGGTTCACGCCGCCCTGCTGCGGGTTTCGACCGGCAGAACCGAGACGCCCACCGAGCCCGCCAAGCCGGCCGTGTCGGTGAAGAAATCGATGACCCCGGACTACCTGGTCTGCCTGGAGGACGGCAAACGCTTCAAATCGCTCAAGCGCCATCTGCGCACGCAGTACAACATGACGCCGGAACAATACCGCGACAAATGGGGCCTGCCGGCCGACTATCCGATGGTGGCGCCGAACTACGCGGTGGCGCGTTCGGTACTCGCCAAGAAGATGGGACTCGGCCAGCAACGGCGGCGGCGCAAATAACTCAGGCGCTGAGCCGCTTCGCAGCGGCCGCAGCGGCTGCGCCATTGCGGCCGATCAGATCGGAATATTCCAGGATCGGCTGGGGCCGTCCCAGCAGGTAACCCTGCGCTTCATCGCAGGATTCGGCGGCAAGAAAATCGAGCTGCGGCTTTGTCTCAACGCCCTCCGCCAGCACCGGCAGATTGAGCCCGTGGGCGAGCCCGATGACGGCGCGCACGATGGCCGCCGACTGCGGATTGCTCTTCACATTCGATATGAACGACTGGTCGATCTTGATCTTGTCGAACGGAAACGATTGCAAATAGGACAGTGACGAATATCCGGTGCCGAAGTCGTCCATGGCGATGCGAACGCCAAGCGTCTTCAGGCGGCGCAGGATCGAGAGGCCGCGGGCGAAATCCTCGACCAGCACGCCCTCGGTGATTTCGAGTTCCAGCCGCGTCGGCGCCAGCCCGGTCTCCAGCAGCACCGAATGAACCAGTCCGGCAAGGTCGCCATGGCGGAACTGAATCGGCGACAGGTTGACCGCAATCTGCAGCGGGTGGGACCACGACGCCGCTTCGCGGCAGGCCTCGCGCAGCACCCACTCGCCGATCTGCGTGATGAGACCGCTTTCCTCGGCAACCGGAATGAAGGTGCCGGGTGAAACCATGCCGCGCTGCGGATTTTGCCAACGCACCAGGGCCTCGAACCCGATCACCTCGCCGTCGATCTTCGCCTGCGGCTGATAATAAAGACGCAGCTCGTTCCGCGCGATGGCGGAGGAGAGCTCGTGCTGGATGGAGCGCCGCTCGCGCAAGCGATTATCCATCTCGATTTCGAAGAAGCGGGTCTTGCCGCGGCCGGCGGCCTTGGCGCGGTAGAGCGCGGCATCGGCATTGTTGAGCAGCGTGGTTGCGTCGGTGCCGTCAGCCGGAAAGATCGCGATGCCGATGCTGATACTGACGCGCAGGTGCTGACCGTCGCGTTCCAGGTCGGTTGCGACGGCCGCATGAAGACGTCCGGCGAGAACCTCGGCCAGTGCCGGGTAATCGCCGTTCGGCGTGATCATGGTGAATTCGTCGCCGCCGAGCCGCGCCAGATATGCCTCGCCGGCGTGCGCACGCAGCTGCTGCGACATCTGGCGCAGCACATTGTCGCCGACCGCATGACCGAACACGTCGTTGATCTCCTTGAAGCCGTCGAGGTCGATGCTCAGCACGGCAAACGATTCTATATCCAGCTTTGCGGCATCGATCGTGCGCGAGAGATGCTCGGCGAATGCCGCCCGATTGGGCAAATCGGTCAGGGCATCATAATGCGCCAAATGCTGGATGCGGGCTTCCGCCTGCTTGCGTTCGGTAATGTCCTCCGAAAGGCTGAGGAGGTAGCGCGGTTCGCCGCTCTCGTCAGGTATCGAGAGATTCCTGGTTGTCAGGACACGCGTGCCGTTGTGACGGGTGTGAACCATGTGTTCGCCGACGGTCTGCAGCTCTCGGGTGCGCAAGGCCTCGCCGGCAAGCGGGAACAAGTCGTTCGCGGTCTCCATGTTGGACGGGTCATGGCCCGATCTGCCGATCAGTTCGCCACGCGCGATGCCGAAAATGGCCTCCGCGGTACGGTTGATCAGGACATAGCAGCGGTCGCGCGCGTCCTTGACGGCTACCGACACCGGCATGTTCTCGATGATGCTATCGAGGAAGTTTTGGGTGCGGCCGAGTTTTGCGGCCGACGCGTCGAGAGCTTCCAGCTGACGGAAATGCATCAGGGAAATCGTCAGGCCCGCGAGCGCCAATGCGAGGAACAGACCCACGCCGATGCCGGCACTCTGCCACATCACGCTATGCAGAAACGGCGTGATCGGCACGTCGATCACGAACGCGCCCATGACGTCGTTGAGGTGCCATTGCGCCTTGTCGGGCTGCAGCGCGTTGTGACAGCTGACGCAGCTCTGTTCGCGCGCCAAGGTGGGATAGGCCGTGCGGAACATCCGCTCGCCGTTGACGTCGAGCAGTTCCGACACCGGTTTCGGGTTTGGCGTCGCCGCGAAGGCCTCGATGGTGCGGGCCATCTGGGCGTCGGTTGGCGGCGTCAGGATCTCGCGCCCGGGGCGACCGACCGAAGCCAGGCGAAAGTCGGAATTATCGCCGTTCTGCTTGTTGAAAGCCTCGATCGCATGGGCCCGGAACGACGCCGGAACCGGCGCATCTTTTCCGAATTGCGACCGGACTGCGGAATAATTGGTGACAAAGGCATCGACCAGCTGGAGCGCGATGATCTTTTCGCGGCTCTTGTGCTCCTCGAACCAGTTCAGGCTGAAACGATAGAATCCGTAGCCGACCGTCACGGACAGCGCCGCGCACAGGCTCAGGTGCAGCAGAAAGCCGCGACCGGATCGCGACCGCATGAAGCGCCAGACCGGCGGAAGCTCGCTCATCGTCAACCCTCAGTTGTCGACGGATGATCCAGCAAATCGTTTAAGGACAGGTTGATCCCGGTGTCGCCATGGTTAACGGATGCGAAACAGTCATCGATCGCGGGGCGTGAACCTTGGACGCAATCAGCTCAAAGCCGGGTTTTCAGGAGGCGGCGGCCAGCGCCGCGCGCGCGTCGGAGCGAATGCGCTCGACCATGGCGCGCAGGCCGTTGGAGCGCTGCGGCGTCAGATGCTCGCGAAATCCGAATTCGTCGAACACCTTGAGCGCATCGGTTGCGAGAATTTGCTGCGGGGTGTGGCCGGAAAACAGCGTCAGCAGGATCGCGATCAGTCCGCGCACGATATGCGCGTCGCTGTCGCCGAGGTATTTGAGCAGCGGCTCGCCGGCCTTGCTGCGCTCAATCTTCCTGGCGAGCCAGACCTGGCTGGCGCAGCCCTGCACCTTGTTGGCGGCGGAATGCTCGGCCTCCGGCAAGGGATCGAGCGTGCGGCCGAGTTCGATGACATACCGGTAGCGATCGTCCCAATCGTCCAGCAGCGCAAAATTGTCCCTGATTTCGTCGATCGTCATCGTGTCCCGCTCGATTCCCAGGGCCATATATAGGATCGCCGGCGATCGAAAGCGAGTTCGTCCGATCAAAATGAAAGCGGTTTTTCGGTATTTTTCAAGGCGCCGGCGGCAGATGCCACTCGGCCACCAGGTCATCCGGCGTCAGCGTGTCGCGCGGCGCCTCGGCCGTGAGCGAGGCGTCGACTGCGCCGCCGCCGATCGAGCCGGTAGGCTCGGAGGCGCGCTTGTCGGTGATGATCTGATAGAGCTTGCGCGCGCCCTCCTGGGCGCGGTGTCCGATCACGGTCGCGGCCTGGCCGCCGACTTCGCACGCAGCGGGCTGGCGCTTGCAGAACTGGCTCATGTCCGACACCGCGGCAGTCGCAGCCGACACGGCTTCCGACGCGTTCACCTGCGGCAGTTTGTCCGATTCAGGCGTCTTCTCTCGGGGCAGCAGCACGAGCACCAGCCCGAGCCAGAATACCATGCGGAGCAGAAAAAACATCTCGCGATCCCGGCCGTGTCTTTTGGTTCCGTTGCGGTTGATCCCGCAATCGGTCCCTGACTAACAGTCGTCGATAAAGCGCAAGTATTTGCATTGAGGTTAAATCGCCGAAAATTCGCGAAAAATCCCAATGATTGGATTCGGTGTAAATTTTCGATTGATGGCGATTCTCGGCAAAATCACGGAGTTCGCCGGCAGCTACCATTTCGAAACCATATCGGTAGCGGCCTGGAAACCCGACGTTCACCATCTGCGTTGAATGAAGGGTTGCGGGTAGCGCGAAAACCCCGCGAAGATGCCGTCCTTGGTGCCGGACCTGCCTGCCTTAGCGTTCGCTTAATTTCGCTCTGACACGGTGGGCCAACGATAATGGGGGCGTTCCGGCCCGTCTGTTTGACGTTTGGCCGAAGCGCGAGAGCTGTGACAGTTTTGAATATCATCCGCGATTGTCTTGATGCGCTGCTGCACCCCTCGGCGCGCTACGACGCGCTGACGCGCGCGCGCCATCGCGCCTTCATGGCGCCGCGGCTGATGGGCAGTCTCGCCGCCTTCGCGGCGTTCCCGGTCTATCTGGCGATGCGCGGCGCGCCCACGGCGCTCGAGGTCGCTGCCTTCGCGTGGCTGAT
Source organism: Bradyrhizobium sp. (assembly GCA_035602495.1). Lineage (GTDB taxonomy): Bacteria > Pseudomonadota > Alphaproteobacteria > Rhizobiales > Xanthobacteraceae > Bradyrhizobium. The sequence continues at coordinate 3,322 of DATNMT010000452.1, read as the reverse complement.
CGCGCCGATCCTGCTGTCGTGGTTCCTGTCGCGCACCGGCCGCTACGAGGGCGCGCATGTGCTGTCGTCGCTGGCGCTGGCGGGCCTCGTGATGACGCTGGCCATGACCACCGGCGGCATCGAATCCTTTGCCGCGATCTGGCTGGTCGTTGTTCCGCTCGAGGCGGCGCTTTCGGCATCGCGCCGCGTGGTGGCGTTCGCCTCCGCGCTGGCGCTGTCATGTGCCGCGCTCCTGATCGTATCAGGACATTTCGGCGTGTTGCCGCCGGTTGACGCGAACCCGCAGCTGCGCAACGTGTTCATGGCGTTCGGCGTGGCATCGGCGACGCTTTACGCCGCCGGCCTTGCGTTCGCCGTCGAATCGCTGGCGCGCACCAGCGTCTCGCTGCTCTATGTCGAGGAGGACCGCTATCGCCTGCTGGCGCGCAACATGAGCGACGTGATCTCACGGCATCGCCGCAACGGCGCGGTGCAGTTCATTTCGCCCGCGGTGGAGGCGATGCTGGGCACCCAGTTGCCCCGCCTGCTCGGTCACGGCCTGTTCGACCGGGTCCACGTCGCCGACCGGCCGGCCTATCTCACCGCGCTTTCGGAGGCGGCGCGCGGCGGCGAGGCCCGCAGCGTCGAATTCCGTCTGCGGCGCGATGCGCCGAAGGGCAGCGAGCGCGGCCATCATCAGGATTTCATCTGGGTCGAGATGCGTTGCCGGCCGCTGGAACAGCCGTCGCCGGCCGCGACGGCGGACGCCGAGGTGGTCGCGGTGATGCGCGACGTCACCGATCGCAAGATCCAGGAACAGGCGCTCGATCTGGCGCGAACTGCCGCCGAACAGGCGGACGCCGCCAAGACGCGCTTCCTCGCCACCATGAGCCACGAGCTGCGCACCCCGCTCAACGCCATCATCGGCTTCTCCGAGATGATCGTTCAGGAGGACGCGCTGATGGTGGACGCGGCGCGCCGCAAGGAATATGCGCAGCTGATCAACGATTCTGGCCAGCATCTGCTGTCGGTGGTCAATGGCATCCTCGACATGTCGAAGATGGAGTCCGGCAATTTCGAAATCTCGCCGGAGGCGTTCGCGCCGCGGGCCGCGCTGGCCAATTGCTGCAGCCTGCTGGCGTTGAAGGCGCGGGAAAGCGGCATCGAGCTTGCGACCCGGATCCCCGAGGATCTGCCGGTCATGACCGGCGATCCGCGCGCGTTCAAGCAGGTCGCGCTCAATCTCGTCTCCAACGCCATCAAATTCACCGAGCGCGGCGGCAAGGTGACGGTTTCCGCCGGCGTCGAGGGATCGCGGCTGTTGCTGCGCGTCACCGACACCGGCGTCGGCATCGCCGCCGACGATCTCAAGCGGATCGGCGATCCCTTCTTCCAGGCCGGCAAGACCTATCAGCGGCGGCACGAAGGCACCGGACTCGGGCTGTCGATCGTGAAGAGCCTGGTCGCCCTGCATGCCGGCGAGCTGACCGTCCAGAGCAGGATCGACGAAGGCACCACCGTCACCGTCACGCTGCCGCTGGCGTACACGCCGCCTTCGAAACAGCCGTCAAACATCGCAACGCTTAATCCGGCGTCGCGACAAGCTGCCCCCGACCAAGCCCTTCAGGTGAAGAAAAGTGCCTAGAAAAAATACCAGAGATGACGGCATGCCGCGCCGCCGCCGCGGCGCTCGCGCGGTTGAGCTCGATGTCGACGCCGAGCGCGGCCTGGTGATGCGCATCTTGCTGCGCAGCCCGAAAGACGCGATCGCAGCGGCCCTGGCGTTTGCCGCGGTCAGCGCCATCATTGCCAACGCGCTGTTCCTGCAAACCGGGCACCATCCGGCGCCGATGTTCGGCTCGGTGGTCGTGATGCCGGCGCCGGGGCTGGCGGCGGTCAACCCGTTGCCGCGTCCGCGGCCGGTCGAAGCCGACGTCACGCTTGCAGAGCCGAAACTCGCTTTGGATCCGAAGCCCATCGAAAAGCCCGCCGAGCCGAGGCCCGCCGATCCCCTGACCAGCCTGGTCAAGGCGACCAGCGCGGCGCCGGTAGCGCCTCCCGCTGCGCTGCGGCCGCCGGCGCCGATCCCGGCCCCCCGCGCCGAGACGCCGGCCAATGCGGCCGCGCGCCGCGTGGCGGCGGTGCAGCGCGCGCTCACCGAAAACGGCTATGGCCAGTTGCGGCCGACCGGGACGGTCGGCCCTGACACCCAGGCCGCAATCCAGAAGTTCGAGCGGGACCGCAAGATCCCGCTGACCGGACAGGTCTCGGATCGCCTGGTGCGCGAACTCGTTGCGGTGATCGGCCACCCGATCGACTAGCACGGCCCGTCCGGACACGGCTGTTCTGGACAAACCTGATCCCCACTGGCACCTTCGCGAGATTGGTCGGCGCGAACAGGCGTGCTGAAACGCGCGAGTTTGCTTACCCGGGGGAAACCCAGTTCTTTAAGGATCGTTGCGCGACCTGTCATCGGAGGAAGCCATGTCCAGACGCCTGTTGATCATCGCCAGCCTGTTTGTGTTTTCAATTTCCGGTTCACTTGCGCAAACACCGTCACCCGACGCCATGGCGGCAGCGCGCAGCCTGGTGACCACCATGAAACTATCCGATCAATACAAGGCGCTGCTGCCGGCCATCCTGCTGACGCTGAAGCCCGCGCTGACACAGGACAGGCCGGAGATCGAACGCGATTACGAAGCGTTGATGCCAACGATGGTGGATGCGTATACGCCATACTACACGGCAATGGTCGATGCCGTCGCTACCGTCTATGCCAACAATTTTACGGTCGACGAGCTGCACCAGATAGAGGCGTTCTATCGCCAGCCGGCCGGGCAAAAGCTGCTGCAAAAGGCGCCGGCGCTTGCGCAGCAGAGCAATCAGGTCGGCCAGGAATCGAGCCGCAAGGCGGCCGATGATCTGCGCGCTCGTCTTACCGAGGCGCTGCGCCAGAAAGGGCACAAATTGTGAGATCGCGTTGCGCGGCGAGCCTGTCCGACCGCGCCTCAAGGCCAAACCAGGGCGTGTACTCATAAATCCGCCATGTCGGCTTTACCCCCAAAAACGGACATCGCCGGGTGACCGCCGCATGTCCGTTTTGTGCCACAAGGAGACTCATGCGCCGCAGCAAATAGCATCTCTATTCGATCACCTCGTCGGCGATCAGGAGCAGCCCTGACGGCACCTCGATGCCGAGCGCTCGCGCCGTTTGAAGGTTGATGACGAACTCGAATTTGGTCGACTGCACCACTGGCAAATCGGCGGATTTGGCGCCCTTGAGGATGCTGCCGGTATAGACGCCAACTTGACGCCACGTGTCCGCGAAGTTGGTTCCGTAGCT
>DATNMT010000431.1:0-7887 GCA_035602495.1 Bradyrhizobium sp. | reverse complement strand
CTGCGCGCAGAGGAAGTAGCCGGTCAGGTTGACCGACAGGACGGCATTCCATTCGTCCAGCGACAGCGTGTCGAGGCCTCCGGGCCGCAACACCGCCGCGGTGTTGACGAGCACGCCGCACGGTCCGAGCGATTGCTCGATGGTCGCGGCGACGGCCGCAACGCTGCCCGCGCTCGTGGTGTCACATTGTGCCACCACATGGCCGTCGCCCAATTCACGCAGCGCCGCGCGCGTCGCCTCCAGGCCGCGTTCGTCGCGATCGATCGCGGCAACCCGGGCGCCTGCCCGCGCGAGACTTGATGCGACGGCCCGGCCGATACCGCCACCTCCGCCCGTCACGACGCAAACGCGGCCGGACAAGCCAAGCCAGTCGGATGAGTTTTGTTCGGTCATTGTTGATGCTCCGGTCCAGCGAAGTACACCCGACAGCATGGAGCGGCGCTTCGCTAATCCGCCATCTACGAGTTCGCTCTTTGATCCTGCGATCGTTTTCCCGACGTCTATCGGAAGCGAGCGCGATACGCGCTCGGCGTCACACCGTGGTGCCGCTTGAATGTGTTGGTCAGGGTCGAAAGATTGCGGAAACCGGCGCTGCGCGCGATCTCCGCCAGCGACAGGTCACCCCGCTGCAACGCTTCGCTCACCCGCAACAGCCGTCGCGCGACGACATAGCCATACGGCGTGCGCTGGGTCGCGGCGCGGAAGGCGCGGATGAAATGATTGGTCGACAGGCCCGTCAAGGCCGCGAGGTCGGCGAGGTCGATCTCCGAGGTAAGGTTCGCGTCGATAAACTCGAAAACAGCCTGCAAGTGGCGCGGACTTAGCGGATGTGCAGGCCCCGAATTATCCGTCGACTGCCGGCTGCGGAGCATTGCGTTCGAATGCCAATGGACCAGATGGCGCACGACCAATTGCTGCGATTGCCCGAGCAGCAGCGAATGCGCGCTACGGTCGATGCCGCCATAAAACTCGAACTCGCTGACCAACATCGCGAAATAACCTTGCAGCCACGGATCCCGGATGGCGAAGAACGGATCGATATCGACGCTCACGGTGCCCACGAGATTCTGCTGGGCATGGAGGTCGATGATATCCTGGTCGAGATAAAGGTGCAGTAGTTCGCAAACGCCGCTCCGCACGCTCTCCAATTCCAAATCATGCGGCTTGAAGGTGACGGAACCGTGCTGTGATCCGGTGCCCTGGCACTTACCCTTGATGAACATCGACACCGAAGTCGACCCGCCGATATGGTACATCAGGACGTTTTGTCCGAGTTTGCTCAATCTGGTCCGGGACGCGGGCCGACGCCATTTGGCGGCAATCGGGCGGCCCTCGGCATCGGACACCGCATAGTCCGGGCCGGTGCCAGCGTTGCTGCCGAGATAGGCCTCGAAGGCGGTGGCTCGCTGATCGTCCATCTGCTGGCTCTCGATCGGTGCTCGATCCCGGTGCGCTTTCGAAAATAGCCGCGCGACTTTACTAAATCACGCAAATCCTCCGCCTGTCGGCCGCTTTTGCGCCCGCACGACGCATTCGTGTTTGACGGTTCGTGCATCCTAACTAACGTCGAGCGCACGAACAAGCCGCGCCAACAGCGGCACGATTTGGGCTCCGCGCCCAGGTCGATCGCGGGGGGACGATATGAATATCGCGATGCGCGATCGGGCAGCTTCATTGCCGTTTCGAAGCCGGCGCGTGGCAGCGTTCAAGTTTCCAAGAAGTTTGACCCAAATCCCAGACACATCTCACCTGCGGTGTCGCGGGAGGTTTTGCCTCCTCACCCGCGGCGGGGAACATCGCAACACAGGAGGGACGAATGGACGATTGCATGACAGCGAACGAGATTGAACGGCAAGACCGCAGAAAAAACGGCCGGCGCCTCGGCGCGCCGCTTGGACGACTTGCGCTGGCGGCCGGCTTGATCGGCGGGGTGCCGGGACTGGCCGGAGCGGCGACTCTTCCCACTTGCGCCCAGTTCGGTTTGGTTCCGGCCTATGGTCTTGTTGGAAATCCGAAGATCGTCTCGGGAACCTTGATCACGGCGATCATACCGCCCGCGCCGCCGCAGCCGGCCAATATCGTTCCGAGCCCGCCCTTCGGCGGAACGTCACCGACACCGACGCCGGCGACGCCGGCTTATTGCCAGGTGGATTTCACCTACGCCTCAGGGTTGGCAGGTCGGGCGGATGGCTACGATGTCGGCCAGGTGCAGAAGATCCAGATCCGCATCGTGCTTCCGCTCAGTGAGGCCGATGGCGGGAGCACCGGCAGCGTGCCCAACAGCTTCGATGGCGGAAGCACACCGACGACGATCCAGGGAAACTGGCTCGGAAAGGTATTCGTAAGCGCCAGCCCCGGCACGTCGGGAACGATCGGAATGTCGCCCTTCGGGGAGGGATTGAACGGCGGCGATCAGAGTTACCCGATCCGGCTCGGCTATGCCGGTTCGATGACCGACACCGGCCAGCACAATCCGCCCTTTGTTCTGATCACATCGGGGCCGCTGGCGAACACCCTGGATAAAGGCACGATCGCGGACTGGGCCTATCGCGGTACCCATTACGGAAAGCTTTGGGCAGAGAGACTTTCCCAGACCTACTACGGCAAGCCTCCAACCCGCGTCTACTACAACGGCATCTCGGGTGGCGGCAACGAGGGCATGGGACAGTTGATGAACTTCGGCGATGAGTATGACGGGATCATGATCGGTGCCCCGGCGTTCTACTGGGATCAATTCACGCTGGCCTACGTCTGGCCCTATGTCGTCTTCAAGAAAATGGTTCAGCAGGGCGGAACGATGCCGACCCTGGGTCAAAAGACCGCTCTCACAGCCGCGGTCTTTGCGGCGTGCGACGCCCTCGATGGCGTCACCGACGGCATCATCAACGATCCGCGTCAATGCGACTTCAAAGCCAACGCCAACATCTGCGGCCAGCCAGGAGCACCCGCGGCGCCAAATTGCCTCACTCCGCTTCAGGCCGGCGCCTTCGACCGGATGTGGGATGGCCCGCGCAACAAATACGGCCTGCGGGTCTGGTTCCCCTTCGACAAGAGCATTCCGTTCGTAGGCGGACCGTTCACGGGCCTCGCCGCGATACAAACCAGTTTGCCTGGACCGCCGTTTCCGTTAGGGGGAAGCATTTTCCTCCCGCTTGCGGTTCAATCGATGACATGGAATCACCTGAACGCTTCGTTCGATCCAAACAATATCTATCAGGATGAGGAATCGCTCACCTTGGCCGGCCATCCCTCCGGCGGCATCACCTATGCGGACGAAGCAGCGCTCGGCTCCAATACCGTCGCGGACTTCACCGACAACCAGACGGTGGACCTCAGCGAGGCCCTCGAACACGGCACCAAGGTCATTCACTTCCACGGCACCGCGGATCCGGCGATCTTTTGGCGTACCAGTGCCGACTATTATCGCCGCGTCGCAACCTGGCTCGGCCATGGCAAAGCCGACTTCAGGAAGCTGCAGGACTGGTATCGCTTCTTTCCGATACCGGACATCGGCCACGGCACCGGCTCGGCAGGAGGCGGACCTGGCCCCTCGCCCGACAACCCTTTCCCCGCGCTGGTGAAATGGGCTGAGAGGGGCGAGGCCCCAGCGAGCATCACCGCGCTTGCCTCGCCTCCGGCCCTCAGCCCGGGGCGCATGCGTCCGCTTTGCCCCTATCCGCAAACGGCCACCTACAACGGCAGCGGCAGCACGCTGGTTGCAAGCAGCTTCCATTGTGACGGCAATCTCGAAACGCGCAGCGTAGTCTGTGACGATGCACGAACAGTCTACAAACACGAGAACGGTCCGGCTCTCGACCTGGAGGGCATCGGCCTCGAACCCGGTCAATGCAAACAACACGAGGCCAATCAGGGCCACGATCACGAACACGATTGACGCAGCGATGGACCACCCTGGATCAGCGGCGCACCAATCGGGTGCCGCTGATCCAGGGCGCGACGGGCTTCACGTAATCGCTTCCCGCCCCTCGTTGTTCCCTTCAAGGAAGATTTTACTGGCGACGGCGCGGTTGCCTCCTATCTAGGAACAAAGGAGACAACCATGAAACTTACGACAATAGCATTGGCAACAGCCCTCGCTGTCTCAAGCACGGCGGCGCTGGCGCAAACCCCCGGGCTGGGCGGGTATGGAACAGTCACGGCTCCTTCGGTGGGCTCGTACACCGCTCCGGTGGGTACGACGAATGTACCGCGCACGTGGAGCAACACTGGCCCCGCAGCGTCTCCGCCCAGCAGTCCCACTTTTGCGCCAATCCCGAGCCCGCCTCCCGTAGCACCGTCATCCGGGGTTCGCAGGTAAAAAGTGTAGCCCGCAGGATGGGTGTAGCCAACGGATCGCGCGAATGCGCGCCCGATGATAAAACTCAGCGATACTCATCGCGTCACCATGTCAAGACGGCGATGATGGCTGGGCTTTTGGAGAGCGGCCCTGGACACGTGCGGCAACGCGATCCTACGGACTCCTCGCAATGACGGCTGTTACTTTGCTGCGGCCCGCTGTCCGCGCCGGCGCTCGATCGTGATTTCGGCCAGGATCGACATCGCGATTTCCTCCGGCGTGATGGCGCCGAGATCGAGCCCAGCCGGGGCCTTGACGCGATCGAGCGATGCGGCGTCGGTGCCTTGCGCGATCAGTTTTTCGCGCAGCGCCGCCATCTTGCGGCGGCTGCCGACGAAGGCGTGATAGGCCGCCTCCGTTGCCACCGCCATGCGCAGCGCGGCTTCGTCGCCCTTGCCTTGCGTGGAGACCACGACGAAACGCTTTGCCTCGTGCAGCTTGCCCAGCGCAAAGCCGTCAACCACGGTGTCGGCGTCGGGCGCCGCGGCGAGGTCGCCGGCGGGTGCTGCGACCGTGACGTGGTAGCCGAGCTGGCGCGCCTGCCCAGCCAGCGACAGCGCCACCGGGCTGCCGCCGAGAATGACGAGCGAGGGATGCGGCAGCACCGGTTCGACGAACACGTCCATCGTTCCCTTGCTCGGGCACATGTTCTCCGCAAACCGCACGCCGTCGCGGTTCTCGCCGGGTTTTACCCCGAGCTCGGCCAAGAGATTCTCCGGCTGTACCGAGACCATGCGCGGCTCGCCGTCGGCGAGCGCGTCGCGCGCCGCTTTCAGCACCGCGCCGCGGGCGCAGCCGCCGCCGATCCAGCCCGCGACAATGCTGCCGTCGGGGCGGATGATCGCTTTGGCGCCGGCCTTTGCCGCGGTCACCGATACCGTGCGAACGACGGTGGCCAGCACAAAGGCTTCTTCGGCGGCTTTCATTTGCGCCACCAGATCCATCACTTCGACATGCTTTGTCATGGGCGTATCTCCCATCAGAGCTTCTCGCCGGCTTCCTTCACCTCTCCCCAGCGGGGAGAGGTGAAGTGACCATTTGCGTTGCTCAATCTCATCGCATCAATCCTCTAAAGCTTGGCCAAATAGGGCTCGAGCTCGGTCAGGCTCTTCAGCGTGTTGGCGGGCGCGTAGAGATCGACATGCGGCAGCGCGGCCTTGATGCCGGCGGCCTCGGGCGCATAGCCCTGCCACGCCAACATCGGATTGAGCCAGACGATGCGGCGGCAACGTCTTGCCAGCGCCGCCATCTCGCGGCCGAGCAAATTGGCGTCGCCGGTCTCGTAGCCGTCGGACACGATCATCACGACGGTGCGCGAATGAATCACGCGCGCGGCATGCCAGCGATTGAAGGTTTGCAAGGACTCGCCGATCCTGGTGCCGCCACCGGCGCCTTGCGCCAGCAGCGACAGCCGATCGAGCGCGCGGCCGGCGTCTTTTTCCTTCATGGCGTCGGAAACGAAAGCGAGCCGGGTGTGGAACAAGAACGCCTCGGCCTCGCGGAATTGATCGAGCACGCCGTGGATGAACCGCAGGAACACGCCGGTGTACATGCTCATCGAGCCGGAGGCATCGAGCAGCATGACCAGCCGCAGCGGTTTTGCCTTATGCTGACGCTTGACGAGGGTGATCGGGACGCCGCCATGGCTGATGTTGCGGTGGATGGTCCGGCGCATGTCGAGCCGGTAGCCGCGCCGCCGCGCCAGGTCGCGACGGGTCAGCCGCGTGCGCATGGTTTTTGCCAGATGCGCCGCGGCCTCGTGCGCCTGTTCGATCTGGTCGGGGTCGGCCAGCTTGCGGAAATCGATTTCGGTGAGATTGTCGGCGGTTGAGGCGCCCTCGCGGCGGCCTTCGCCGGCGCGGTCCTCCGGCACATCGTCGCCGTCGGATGGAACCCGGTCGGTCGCGGCGTCGCCTGCGACCGGCTCGGACTTCCGGTCCTGGAGATTTTTCAGCGACGGGCTGTTGGCGGCCTTCGCCGAGCCGATGGTCAGGGATCGCGACCGCACGCGTCTTCCCAACCAGAACGCGTCGAAGATGCCGTCGAAGCGTTCCCAGTCGGATTTCCGCGCGGAAAACAAATGCTTGAGCGCCGAGCGCAGCAGGCCCGGCTTCTCCGCAAAACCCGCCGCCATCAGGGAGGCCGCGTCCTGGCCTTCCTGCAAGCCCACCGCAAAGCCGGCCTCACGCAGGGTCTTGAGAAACGCCGCGAGCTTTGCGGCGACGAGTTTTGAAACCTCGTCGATCTCTTCATATTCGGGACTGTTGCCGCAGCAGCTCATGCGACCTCCCCCAGCAAACGTTCGGTCACCTCGCGCGTCACGCGCGACCGGTCCTCATGGGTCTTGAGCAGGCACATCAAGGTCTCGTGCACCGTCTCCGGCGCGTCCAAAAGGTCGCGCACGCCGATGCCGACCAGCGCCGCCGCCCAGTCCAAGGTCTCCGCCACGCCCGGCACCTTGCGCAGCTCCTCCTTGCGGATGCCCTCGACCATGCGCGCGATCTGCAGCGACAGCGACGCGCTCGCGCCATCGATCCGCGCCATGATGATGCGCGCCTCGCGGTCGACGTCGGGATAATCGACATAGTGATAGAGGCAGCGGCGGCGTAGCGCGTCGGACAATTCGCGGGTGCCGTTCGAGGTCAGGACCACGTGAGGGATGGTGGTGGCCTTGATCGTGCCGAGTTCGGGAATCGAGACCTGGAAGTCCGACAACAGCTCCAGCAGGAACGCCTCGAACTCGTCGTCGGCGCGGTCGATCTCGTCGATCAGCAGTACCGGCGGTTTTGTCCGGCGGATCGCGGCCAACAGCGGCCGCTCCAGCAGGTATTTTTCCGAGAATATCTGGTCTTCGATTGTTTCGGCGTCCTCGCCGCGATGGGCCTGGATCGAGAGCAATTGCCGCTGGTAGTTCCATTCATAGAGCGCGGCCGACTGATCGAGCCCCTCATAGCATTGCAGCCGGATCAGCTCGGTCGCGTGCACGCCAGCCAGCGCCTTCGCCACTTCGGTCTTGCCGACGCCCGCCTCGCCCTCCAGCAACAGCGGACGCCGCAGCAATTGCATCAGCGAGATCGCGGTCGCAAGTTCGCCGTCGGCGATGTAGCCGGATTTAGCCAGTTGCCCCGCGATCTCCTCGCGATTGTTCATTGCCGGTGTGTTTTCCTTTTCACTTCCCCTCCCCCCGCGAAGCGGTGGGGAGGGGAGAAGATGATTACGACGCGAACACTCCCAGATTCTTTGCCGCCTGCCAGTTGCGCCAGAAGTCGTGCGGCATCTGGATGTGGGTGCTCCCCAAGAACGAGAAGGCGTCGTTGACGGCGTTGGAAAACGCCGGCACGCCGCCGACATTCGGGCTTTCGCCGACGCCCTTGGCGCCGATCGGATGATGCGGCGACGGAGTGAAGGTGAAGTCGGTCTCCCAATGCGGGGTTTCGACCGCAGTAGGCAGGAAATAGTCCATGAACGAGGCCGTAGTGACGTTGCCGTCCTCGTCGTAATGGATCTCCTGACCCATGGCGATGCCGAAG
>DATNMT010000405.1:0-4968 GCA_035602495.1 Bradyrhizobium sp. | reverse complement strand
TCTTCCTCCCGGCGAATCTCCGGTTAGCGGATCGGGACCAGCGAAATCGGGTCGGTTGGTTTGCCCCTTGGCTTGGCGGATCGCGCCGCCGATTTGGCCGGGCTGACGGCCACTGGGGGCGCCGGCTCGACGCATTGAAACGCCGTCTTCAGCGACGTCAGCGCAAGTTCGGACGCCGGCTGGTTTCGCTTGTCGGGGTTTTCCGCCAGGTATCTCAAAACCGCGTCGCGCACCTGTTCTCACGTCACGCCGGTGGACGCGCATCGATAGCCCATGGCCTGCATCATATCGAAATAGGCGGCCGGCAGCCCGAGACAAAGATAATTGTGCCCGGGGAAGTTATCCGTGCAAAGGCCCGCCAGATCGTTGCCGGTCTCGAAATATTCCGCCTGGGCGATGCCGGGGATGAGAAACAACGCAGCGGCTACCAAACGCTTCATCATGGCCTCGCATGTGACGCGCGATTGGCGCGCGGACGCCGACACAGTGAGGGCGGCAAGCGACGATAACCGATTGCCGGGTCTTTGTGACTAGCCCCGGCGGACGGAGGAACGCGGGGTCCTCGGCGGCGGTGTTGACTCCTTTTCCATGCCCCAAACGTTCTGGGTTCAGGAGGCGGATGAGCAGCCGCACCGACCAGGGTGAGGGATGGGCTCGACCGAACTTTATCGCGACTCACCACAATGATACCAGCAAACAGGAGGTCAACGATGCAGACATCAACTGAGAACGGCCAGAAGGGCGGAGCGCGCGCGATGGACACCCCACCGATCGTGTCGCCGCAGGAATGGGCGGCGGCGCGCGAGCAACTGCTCGTGAAGGAAAAGGCCCTGATGCGGGCCCGCGACGCGCTGGCCGCTGAACGACGGCGGATGCCGTGGATGGCCGTCGAGAAGGCGTACGATTTCGAAGGGCCCGGGGGCAAAGCGAGCCTGCTCGACCTGTTCGCGGGCCGGCGTCAGCTGATCATTTACCGCGCCTTTTTCGAACCCGGCGTGCACGGCTGGCCGGAGCATGCCTGCATTGGCTGTTCCCTGGGGGCCGACCAGGTTGCCGATCTGACCCATCTGAACGCCCGCGGCACCACGCTCGCATACGCCTCGCGCGCGCCGCAGAAGGACATCGAACGACTGAAGGCGCGAATGGGTTGGAAGATGCCGTGGTACACCATCACGGACAGCTTCGACGCCGACTTCGGAGTGGACGAATGGCACGGCCACAACGCGTTCATCCGCGACGGCGAGCGCGTGCTCCGCACCTACTTCATCAACAGCCGCGGCGACGAGGCGATGGGCACCACCTGGAGCTACCTCGACATGACGGCGCTCGGGCGCCAGGAGACCTGGGAGGACTCGCCGGAGGGTTACTCCCAGACCCCGCCGTACAAGTGGTGGAACTGGCACGACAGTTATGTTCCCGACGCTGCGCCCGATCCGAGGTGGGTCGAAGTGTCGGACGCCGGAGAGGCCGCCTTTCGAAAGCGCGCCGCAGAGGGGAAAGCATGACCGAGGCCCATCCCGCCCATCCGGTTGGCGGTGCAGGCCATGATGACAAGGGGGCCACGGCGGCGCGAGGCCTGGCCGAATGGCTGTGCCTGGCCGCCACGCCGACCTTCGCGATCATGGCCCTGCTGACCGGTCTGGGCGGGAGCCCGATGGACAGCCTCTGTTCGTCCGGGCACGGGGTCCCGCTGAGCGGAATGGTCACGATGTACCTGCTCATGAGCGCGTTCCATTCGCCGCCCTGGCTGAACCTGATCTGCGGGGCCCGCTCGACCCGCGGAACGCCGGCCAAAAAGCCCGTCAAATCTCTTAGGCATCCATTGACCGGCGGCGCCGCGACGGTCGCGGCCCCGTGCAGGCCACGGTGACTCCTTTCCGCGGCCTCGAACGTCCTGGGTTCATGAGGCCGAAGAACCCCACTGCTCCAAACGCGAAACGGGAGAGAACCATGAATGTTCAAAATTTCACCGCTGCCTTCACGGTAGACCAAACCCCGGAAGAAGCCTTCGCTGCCATCAATCATGTTCGTGGATGGTGGTCGGGGGAAATTGAAGGCCGCACCGACAAACTTGGTGACGTCTTCACCTATCGCTACCAGGACATCCATTATTCCAAACAGAAAATAACGGAATTCATTCCTGGCAAGAAAGTCGTCTGGCTCGTCCTGGACGCCTACCTGAAGTTCACCGAAGACAAAACAGAGTGGAACGCCACGGAAATTACCTTTGAAATCTCCAAAAAGGCCGGCAAGACCGAGATCCGCTTCACTCATCTGGGTTTGAATCCCGAAGTCGAGTGCTTCGATGCCTGTTCGAGCGCATGGAGCTTTTACATTAATGGTAGCCTGCGGAGCTTGATCACTACCGGTAAGGGCGAGCCCAACCAGAAAGAAACCGCGGATCGGGAAAGGGCTGCGCGATGAGCCTCAATGACAAGAATATCGTCGTCACCGGCGGCAGCCGCGGCCTTGGGCTGGGACTGGTCGAGGCGCTGGTCGCGCATGGCGCCAAGGTAACCGTCGTTGCCCGCGACACGGACTCGCTTGCCTCCGTCCACGCCCAGCTGGGCGTCGCCACGATCCCGGCCGACGTGACGGACGAGGCCGCCGCCCACCGTATCCTTGGGGAAGTCCGCCCGGACATCCTGGTGCTGAACGCCGGCGCCAGGCCGCCGATGGGCCGCCTGGACCAGTTGAGCTGGGCGGATTTTTCCGCGAACTGGGAGACCGACGTCAGGGGCGGGCTCTATTGGCTGCAGGCGGCGCTGAACCTGCCGCTCAGGCCTGGAAGCCGGGTACTGGTGGGATCAAGCGGCGCGGCGGTCAACGGATCGCCGCTCTCGGGCGGCTATGGCGGCGCCAAGCGCATGCTCTGGTTCATGGCCAAATACGCCAACGGTGTCTCGGCGCAGAAGCAGCTCGGCATCCGTTTCCAGGCGATCGTGCCGCAGCAGATCATCGGCGGCACCGGGGTCGGCGATGCCGGCGCCAACGCTTACGCGCGTGCCATGGGCGTCAAGCCGGAAAAATTCCTGGCCGGGTTCGGTGCGCCGATGCCGCCCCGTGAGTTCGGCGAGAAGATCGTCGCCATGCTGGACGACCCGAAATATGCCGAAGGCGTTGCGTTCGGGTTCAAGGGCGACACCGGGATCACCATGCTCGAGGGAGCCGCGGCGTGAGCGCGGGACCGCCAACGCCGGACAGCGATCGCCGCGCGCGGCTCATAGCCGAGGCCGGCGCGCTGCGGCCAGAACTGCATCGTTATTGCGCGCGGCTGATGGGATCGGTGATCGACGGCGAGGACGTCGTGCAGGACACGCTCGCCCGGGCTTTGGTGGCGCTGCAGGAAATGGAGGAGACGCCGCCGCTGCGGCCCTGGCTGTTCCGGATCGCCCATAATCGCGCCATCGACCTCTTGCGCGGCCGTTCGCTGCGCATGGCCGAGCCGATCGAGGCCGCTGCCGACGTCGCCGATCCGGCCAGCCCCGACCCCGTGGAGATGCTGATGCGCCAGGAAGCGGTCAAGACCGCGGTGTCGCGCTTTGCCGAGCTGCCCACCGTCCAGCGCAGCGTCGTCATCCTCAAGGACGTGCTCGACGAGCCGTTGAAGGAGATTGCAGCCCTGCTCGACCTCACGGTCGACGCCGTCAAGGCCCATCTGGCGCGCGGCCGCGCGCGGCTTCGCGAGATCAACGCGCAAGCCGGCCCCACCGCCGAGGCGCGGCCGGCTTCGGACGCGGTCGCGCACTATGCCGCGCTGTTCAACCAGCGCGACTGGGACGGCCTGCGGGCGCTGCTGGCCGACGACGTGAAACTGCTGCAATCGACTTACACGCTTCGCACCGGCTCGGCGGATGTCGGCATGTTCTTCACCATCTACGCCAGGTTCGATGGCGTCTGGCTGAAGCCGGCCTGGCTCGAGGGCCGCGAGGTGATCGCGGTGTTCGCGGACCGCGCCGATCCGAAGCCCGCTTACGTGATGTGGCTCGAATGGCGCGACGGCCGCATCAGCTTCATCCGCGACACCCGCTATGCCCGCTATGTCGTGACGGACGCCGAACTGACGCTGGCGCCGGACGATGGGCGCGCGGACGGCGATCACTGATGTTTGTCCGCGGATCAGGCGCCCTCACGCTCCGGATCGCCGTCCGCGGCATCTTCAACGTGCGTACCTGCCGCAGACACCCCGCGCAGCCGGATCACCATGGCGATGATATCGACATCGATCTTGAGGAGGTCGAGATCGCGCGTCATCTCCCGCAACTCCTGGCCTTTGCGGGCAAGTTCCTCCGAGACATCGACCGCCATCTTGCGTTCGGTCACCCCGCCGGAGCTGCTGACGAACTGCTTTGCTCGCAGCCATTCCAGTCGCGCACGCTGGGTGTCGCGCGCGAACTTCTGTTCGACGAATTTACGGCGGGCGCTGTGATATGAGCCGATCAGCGCGGGTTCCGGCATGCTCCATAACTCTTCGATGGTTGCGGTCATTAAATTCAACCCTGGACGCAAGCTGCGCCATCGTAGCTCAATTGTCGCCGCATGTCGCCGCAAGCGGCTTGCACCGGGGTCATGCCTCGACGGGCAAATCAGTCGATCGCCCTTATCGTCAGTCAACGGCGGTTTCGCCGTTGTCCAGCCCCTTTCGAAAAAATATTTCCGTTTTACAGAAATGCAAATCAGTTTAGAACTTCCGCCGTCCCGTCCCACTTGAGGGGCGTTTCGCGATCGTCACAAAACGCGGGGCGGGATGCGGTGGACGCTGACGGTGCTTCTGACGAGGGCACTTGATGCGGACGGCGAAGTCGCGTGGTCCTGACACCCCGACGCTGGTGTCAAGTTCGTGGAGGCAACTCCACGGGCGACGGTGGCAAAAGAGCCCGGTCGCCGGGGAGAGCGCGATATAAGCCGTAAACCATTGCGCGGGGAATGCCGGGTGAAACCGGTGTGACCTGACGAACGCGTGTGCGC
>DATNMT010000400.1:0-2168 GCA_035602495.1 Bradyrhizobium sp. | reverse complement strand
CGAAATCCGCGGTCACCGCCGCACCTATATCGGCTCGATGCCCGGCAAGATCATCCAGTCGATGCGCAAGGCGAAAACCTCGAATCCGCTGTTCCTGCTGGACGAGATCGACAAGATGGGCGCCGATTTCCGCGGCGATCCGTCCTCGGCGCTGCTCGAGGTCCTCGACCCCGAGCAGAACTCGACCTTCAACGATCACTATCTGGAGGTCGATTACGACCTCTCCAACGTGATGTTCATCACCACCGCGAATACCCTGAATATTCCGGGCCCGCTGATGGACCGCATGGAGATCATCCGGATCGCCGGCTACACCGAGAACGAGAAGGTCGAGATCGCGCGCAAGCATCTGATCCCGAACGCGATCGCCAAGCACGGCCTGGATTCCAAGGAATGGTCGATCGACGACGACGCGCTGCTCCTGATGATCCGGCGTTACACCCGCGAAGCGGGCGTGCGTAACCTGGAGCGTGAGCTCTCGACACTCGCCCGCAAGGCGGTGAAGGAGCTGATGATCTCGAAGAAGAAGTCGGTCAAGGTGACGGAGAAGGCGATCGAGGAGTTCCTCGGCGTGCCGAAATATCGCTACGGCGAGATCGAGAGCGAGCCTCAGGTCGGCATCGTCACCGGTCTTGCGTGGACCGATGTCGGCGGCGAACTGCTCACCATCGAAGGCGTCATGATGCCCGGCAAGGGCAAGATGACGGTCACCGGCAACCTGCGCGACGTGATGAAGGAGTCGATTTCGGCGGCGGCATCCTATGTCCGCTCGCGCGCCGTCGGCTTCGGCATCGAGCCGCCATTGTTCGATCGGCGCGATATCCACGTCCACGTGCCCGAGGGGGCGACCCCGAAGGATGGACCGTCGGCTGGTGTTGCGATGGCGACCGCGATCGTCTCCGTGATGACGGGGATTCCGGTCCGGCACGATGTCGCCATGACCGGCGAGATCACGCTCCGAGGGCGCGTGCTCCCGATCGGCGGCTTGAAGGAGAAGCTGCTGGCGGCCGCGCGCGGCGGCATCAAGACGGTGCTGATCCCCGAGGACAACGCCAAGGATCTCACGGAGATTTCCGATGCGATCAAGGGTGGGATGGACATCATCCCGGTGGCGCGGCTCGACGACGTCGTCTCCAAGGCCCTGGTGCGCCCGCCGGTGCCGATCGTCTGGGAAGAGGACACCAAGGTGCCGGTCAAGCCCGACGCCGGCGACGAAGCCGCCGGTGGGCTAACGGCACACTGAGAAAACAAAATCGCAAAATGATAAAACGGCGCCCTCGGGCGCCGTTTTCCGTTTCGCGGGGATTCGCCCTTGTGTTGCCGATTTCGGAGGGAAGCGCGATGAACATCGACGGGCAGTGTCATTGCGGTTCGGTGACCTATCAGGCCGACATCGATCCCGAACAGGTGTCGATTTGTCACTGCACGGATTGCCAGAGCCTGACGGGGTCGCCGTACCGGGTCACCGTGATCTGCTCGGGCGAACAAATCCGCATGACCGGGAAAGCGCCCAAGGTCTATGCCAGGACCGGCGACAACGGCCGCACGCGCTTCCAGCATTTTTGCGCCGATTGTGGTTCCCCGCTGTTCACGAGCGGCGAGGGCGGCCCCGACGATTGGGGTATCAGGTGGGGCAGCATCCGCCAGCGCGACCGGCTCAGGCCGATGCGGCAGATTTGGTGCCGTTCTGCTGTTCCGTGGATCAACGATCTCGGGGAATTGCCCGGCCGGCCGATGGACTAGCGCATGATCCGGAAAAGTGGACACCGGCTTTCCGACCAGATCATGTGGTTGAAGTGCCGGTTCATCTCAGATCGCCGCGTGATGGTCCCTGTGCAAGCGTCAGCAGAACCGCAGCCAGTGCCGCGGCGGCCTTGTCGGGCCGCGCCTTCTCGTAGATTGCGAACTCAAGGTCGGGAAGAGGCGGCAGCCCCTCTCCCACACCGAGAATGCGCAAGCCCGCGATCAGCGCGCTGGCGGGAAGCGGGGTGATGGCGAGGCCGGCGAGCGCCGCCGCGCGCACGCCAGTCAAACTGGGGCTGGTATAGACGATCTCCCAGGTCCGTTCGTTGTCGTTGAGCGCGGCGAGTGCAGCCTCGCGAGAAACGGATCGCTCGCGATACAGGGCCAGCGGCAGCGCCGCACCCGGAACAGGATCGAACGTGTCG
>DATNMT010000390.1:0-16899 GCA_035602495.1 Bradyrhizobium sp. | reverse complement strand
CATATGCGGATAGAGCGCGTAGGACTGAAACACCATCGACAGCCCGCGCTTGGCGGGAGGAACGTCGACCACATTATGGCCGTCGATGAGGATTTGTCCGCCGGTGACGTCCTCGAGCCCGGCGATCAGGCGCAACAGCGTCGTCTTGCCGCAACCGGACGGCCCCACGAAAACCACGAAAGAGCCGTCCTCGATGTCCAGGTTGGCATCCTTGATAATGTTGACCGGTCCGAACGACTTGCGGACTCCCTGGAGCGTGATCTGGCCCATGATGTCTGGTCCTTTCGCTGATCTACTTGACGGCGCCGAATGTCAGGCCGCGGACGAGCTGCCGCTGGGTGAACCATCCGAGGATGATGATCGGGGCGATGGCGAGCGTCGAGGCTGCCGACAGTTTTGCCCAGAACAGGCCCTCCGGGCTTGAATAGGACGCGATGAAAACCGTGAGCGGTGCGGCGTCCAGCGTCGAAAGGTTGAGGGTCCAAAACGCCTCGTTCCACGCCAGGATGAAGTTGAGCAGCAATGTCGAGGCCAGGCCCGGAACCGCCATCGGCGCCAGCACGTAGACGAGCTCGCGTCCGATGGTCGCGCCATCCATCCGCGCCGCTTCGAGGATATCCTTCGGGATTTCCTTGAAATAGGTGAACAGCATCCAGATCACGATCGGCACGTTTCCGAGGCATAGGATCAGGATAAGACCCGCCCTTGTATCGAGCAGCCCGAAATCGCGGTAGATCAGATAGATCGGAACCAGCACGCCGACCGGCGGCATCATCTTGGTCGAGAGCATCCAGAGCAGGACGTCCTTGGTCCGCTTGGTCGGCGCGAACGCCATCGACCAGGCCGCCGGCACCGCGATCAGCAGGGCGATCAGGGTCGAACCGCCCGCCACCATGATCGAATTGAGCGCGTGATGAACGTAGTCGCTGCGGCTCTGCACGGTGGCGTAATTCTCCGTGGTCCAGTGGAAAAACAGGAAGGTCGGCGGCATCGCGAACGCCTCGAGCTCCGTCTTGAAGCTCGTCAGCACCATCCACAGGATCGGCAGGAAGATCAGAAATCCGAACAGCCACGCGGCGGCCGTGGATACGATCAAGCGCCGTGAAGTCACCTTGCGAGCCATCGCCTACGCCTCCAGATTCCGCCCGATGATCCGCACCAGGAAGAAGGCCACGATATTGGCGATCACCACTGCCACCAGTCCGCCGGCCGAGGCGTTACCGACGTCGAACTGGATCAGCGCCTGCGCGTAGATCAGGAAGGCGATGTTGGTGGTCTGCAGTCCCGGGCCGCCGCCGGTCGTGACGAAGATCTCGGCAAACACGGTCAAAAGGAAGATGGTTTCGATCAGGATCACCACCGTGATCGGCCGCGCCAAATGCGGCAGCGTGAGGTAGATGAATTTCGAAAGCGCCCCCGCCCCGTCCATCTCCGCCGCCTCCTTCTGCTCCTCGTCCTGGGATTGCAGCGCCGTGAGCAGGATCAGGGTCGCAAACGGCAGCCATTCCCAGGAAACGATCAGGACGACGGCGACCAAGGGCGCATCGGTGAACCAATCGATCGGCGTTGCGCCAAAAGATTTCGCGATAAAGGCAAACAGTCCCGAGACCGGATGCATCAACAGGTTCTTCCAGACCAGTGCGCTGACGGTCGGCATCACGAAAAACGGCGCGATCACCATCAAGCGGACGATGTTGCGCCCGATCACCGGCTGGTCGAGCAATAGCGCCAGCGGCGTGCCGAGCAGGATGGTGATCGCCAGGACCGAGCCGACCAGCACCAGGGTGTTTTGCAGTGAAGTCAGAAACGCGGGATCGGTCAGAAAGTATCGAAAATTCTCAAGCCCGACAAAACTCTCGGTGCCCGGATCGAGCAGGCTGTAGTGGAGCGTCGAAAAGTAGATCGTCATCGCCAGCGGGACGATCATCCAGATGAACAACAGGACGACGGCCGGAGTCAGCAGGACCCGCCCGAGGATCTGGGTTTGTTGCGTTGCCATCGCCGCCTCCTGCTCTCCGGAGAATCTCGATGCGAGCTGCCGTCCGGCCATGATCGGATTTGGACGGCAGCCAGTTTGCAGTTCGTCGGCAAGAAATGCCGCGAGGGAGCGGCGCGACGCGCTATTTGATATAGCCGGCGCGCTTCATTTCGCGTTCGGTGGCCGATTGCGCGGCTGCGAGCGCGGCGTCGACGGTCGAGGCGCCGGACAGCGCCGCCGAGAATTGCTGGCCGACAGTGGTGCCGATACCCTGGAATTCCGGGATCGCTGCATATTGCACGCCGACGTAAGGCACCGGCTGAACGGTCGGCTTGTTCGGATCGGCGGCATCGATCGAGGCAAGCGTCAGCTTCGCGAATGGCGCGACCTTCAAATATTCGGGATTTTGATAGAGCGAGGTCCTGGTGCCGGGGGGCACATTGGCCCAGCCCTCCTTCGAAGCCACCAGCTTCGTGTAATCCTTGCTGGTTGCCCAGGCGATGAATTTCGCCGCGGCCTCGACTTTCTTCGAACCAGCCGGAATCGCCAGATTCCATGCCCACAGCCAGTTGGCGTTCTTGCCGAGCCCCGCATTCGGCGCCAGCGCAAAGCCAACCTTGTCGGCAACCTTGGAATCCCTTGGATTGGTCACCATCGAGGCCGCCACGGTGGCATCGATCCACATCGCGCATTTGCCGGCGTTGAACAGCGCCAGATTCTCGTTGAAGCCGTTCGAGCTGGCGCCGGGAGGACCCGCCGCCTTCATCAGGTCGACATAGGTCGACAGCGTCTTTTTCCATTCCGGCTTGTCGAACTGCGGCTGCCATTTCTCGTCGAACCAGCGCGCGCCGAACGAGTTCGACATCGCGGTCAGGAACGCCATGTTCTCGCCCCAGCCCGCCTTGCCGCGCAGGCAAATGCCATAGACGCCGTCGGCCTTATCGGTGAGTTTCTTCGCCGCATCGATGACGAAATCCCAGGTCGGATTTTCCGGCATCTTCAATCCGGCCTTCTGGAACAGGTCGGTGCGATACATCACCATCGAACTCTCGCCGTAGAACGGCGCGGCGTAGAGTTTGCCGGAGACGGACACCGCATCGCGGATCTTGGGCAGCAGATCGGCGGTGTCATAGTCGGATGGAAGATTGTCGAGCGGAACGAGCCAGCTCTTCTTGGCCCAGATCGGGACCTCGTAGGTGCCGATGGTGAGCACGTCGAACTGGCCGCCCTTGGTCGCGATATCGGTGGTGACGCGCTGGCGCAGCACGTTCTCCTCGAGCGTCACCCATTTCACGGTCACGTCGGGGTTTTTGGCGGTGAACTCGTTCGTCAGCCCCTGCATGCGGATCATGTCGCTGTTGTTCACAGTGGCGATCGTCAGCGTGGTCTGGGCAATCGAGGGGGCCGAAGCCAACAGGGTAGCCGCGCCCAGCAGGGCGCTGAGGACGTTTCTCACGGTAACCTCCCTATTTTTGCGTTGAGCATATGCTCACGCATTGCAATTATGTTCACACCGCTCACGGGACCTGTCAAGACCAAGATGCGGCGGGAGCCGCCGGTTTTGGAGATGGCAATCGGCGGCAACGCCGCAGGGCGCCCTGGAGTTTCCTGCGGCCGGCCGAGGCTTGTCGGGCGAATCGGTTCCGCTACTGCTTGAGGATCGCGTTCGCCGTAGCCTCGTCGGTGATCAAGCCGTTGATCAGACGACCCTTCAGCGCCGCCCTGATCGCCGAAACCTTGGCGGGACCGACGGCGGCTCCGATGGTGAGGGCCGCTGCGGGGACTTGCGGGGGGATGCTGGTGAGACGGCGGTTGGTACCGCCGTCGATGATACGGCCTTCGGCGTCGAACGCCCAGCCGGTCAACTCGCCGACGGCGCCAAGCCGCATGATTTCGAGCAGTTCCTCGCGCGAGACGAAGCCGTCGACAAACACCTGCGCGCGCTGATCCATCTGTCCGATCCCGACCAGCCGCAAGTCTGCCTTGGCGGCGACCGCCCGCACCTTGGCGATCGGATCGATCTTCAGCATCTGGTCGCGTTCGCCCGCCGACGACATCAGAAACGGCAGCGGCATCGGATAGTGGCGCGCCTTGGTCCGATCGGCGAGCCGCCCTACAGTATCGAAGAAGCTCGCCGAGCCGTCGGCCGAAATGTTTCCGACCAGCGACACGATCTGGTGGTTGGGGCAGTCGATCGGCGAAACCCGCTCGACCGCGGCGCGCACGGCTCGCCCGGTGCCCAACGCCACGACGGTGGGCTTCTCGGTGCGCAACATCGATTCCAGGATGTTGGCGGCGCGCTCCGCGATCCCGGCCGCCGCCAGCGGCGCCGCCGGATCGGTCGGCACCACTTCGCAATAGGCGAGGTGAAACAAGTCCTTCAGGCGCGCGGCTAACTCCATGCACGCCGCGATCGGATGTTCCAGCCGAAAAGTGATCAGGCGCTCGGCGAGACAGAGCGAGACCAGACGCTGGGCCGAGGCGCGCGAGACCTGAAGCATCCTGGCAATTTCGTCCTGGGTGTGACCGGCGATGAAATAAAGCCAGCCGGCGCGTGCGGCTTCGTCCAGGCGCGATTTCTCGTTATCAGCTGCTCCCATCCAGCTACACCGGTCCGTTGGTCCAAAAATCCGCCATTCGCCCGAAAACGCGATCGGCCCCCGCCCGCGACAGGATGGCTTCGCCGTCGCGCGATTGGTAGTGACTGCCACCGACAAACCCCCAGACGGTCATGCCGGCTGCCTTGCCGGCCGTCACGCCGCTGACGCTGTCCTCGATCACCAGCGTGCGGCGCGGCTCTGCCCGCATTTTTTCGGCCGCATAAAGAAACAGGTCGGGCGCGGGCTTGCCGCGTTCCACCATTTGCGACGTGTAGAGCCGGTCGTCGAAATACGGGGCAAGACCGGTCAGCGAGAGCGAGAAGGATACGCGATCGACGTCGCTGGACGAGGCGACGCAGTGCGGGATCTGCAAGCTCTCGAGCACGGAATTCACGCCCTGGATCGGGCAAAGCGCGGAGCGAAATGCCGCGCGAACGCGCGCCCGAAGCTCTGAAGGGAATCGCTCCGGTAGAGCATGTCCCAAGGCGCTGCAATGCTCGACAACCGCGGTCACGCTTCGCCCAAGGAACAAATCCAGCGCCTGATCCTGACCAAGATCGATGCCGTATCCGGCCAGAACCTGCGACAGGCAGCAGCAGCTCAGCACTTCGCTATCGACCAAGACGCCGTCGCAGTCGAAGATGATGAGGTCGGGCTGGGTCATCGGGCGCGTTCCGCGGTCCCGATAAGATCATATACTCAAGCATTGGGCAATAACCCAACAAAATGCGCGCCGCCGGATCAGTAGACCCCATTCGACGCCTACATTCCCCAGCGCAAGGCCGCGGTATGAACCGGCGCGTCCCATAGGCGTTTTGTCTCCTCGTCCAGTATCGAGACCGTGACCGAGCAACCGGCCATATCGAGCGAGGTGACGTAATTGCCGACCAGCGATCGGGCGATGGAGATGCCGGCCGGCTCAAGCAATTTACGGACGGCGTCATACATCAAATAGAGTTCCGAAAGCGGCGTACCGCCAAAACCGTTGATCAGGAGGATCGCCTCGCCCCTGCCGCGCGCGCCAAGATCGGACGTGATGGCGCTGACCATTTCGGCGGCGATCTCGGCCGCCGGCTTGAGCTTGACGCGGCGGCGGCCCGGCTCGCCGTGAATGCCGACGCCGACCTCCATCTCGTCCTCGGCGAGGTCGAAGGTCGGCTTGCCGGCCGCCGGCACCGTGCAGCTCGTGAGCGCAATCCCGATCGAGCGGGTGGCGGCGTTGACGCGATCGCCCAGAATCTTCAGGGCAGGAAGGCTCCGTCCCTGTTCGGCGGCGGCGCCCAGCAACTTCTCCACGATCAGCGTACCGGCGACGCCACGCCGGCCGGTCGAAAAGGTCGATTTCTCCACCGCCACGTCGTCATCGGTGATTACGGTCGCAATCGATCTGTCCGACATCTCGCGCGCCATGTCGAAGTTCATGACGTCACCCTCGTAATTCTTGACGATGAACAGCACGCCGCCGCCGGTGTCGGCGGCCTCAGCGGCGGCATGAATGAGATCTGGCGTCGGCGAGGTGAAGACCTGGCCGGGACAGGCGGCATCGAGCATGCCGTGCCCGATGAATCCGGCGTGCAGCGGCTCATGGCCGGAGCCGCCGCCCGAGACCAGCGCAACCTTGCCAGGCACAAGATGCCGACGCTGCACGAACGGCGCCGCCTCGCCCATGCGCACGATGTCGGAATGCGCGGCGCAGAATCCGGCAAGGCTTTCGCTCACCACATCCTCAACGGCGTTGATCAGCTTTTTCATTTGCGCCCTCCCCGTTGCTTTTTTGCTTCCGCGTCAGCCGTCTTCGATCAACCTTGCGACTTTTTCCGCGAACTCACTCAACAGTGAGTCGAGCTTGTGGTTTTTTTGTTCGCTGCCGAGGTCGGGAAGCATCAGCGTCAGGCGCCGGTTGCGCTCGCGCTCCTTGAGCAGCAATAGCCGCCGCGGATGCGCCCGGTGATAGGCGTCGAGAAACCTGTCGCGTTCCTGCACCGAGAAATGGCAGACTTGGATGATCGGGTGAACATGCTGGGCCGGAATCGGCGTCTGATAGGCGGGGTTGGCGATCTGGGTAATGAAACTGCGGTTCTTGCCGAGCGCTTCGGCCAGGCGCTGGCGCATGCCGGACGGGCGTTTGTCGAGCACATCGCGAAGGATGGCCTTGTAGGCCGCAA
This sequence comes from Bradyrhizobium sp., assembly GCA_035602495.1. Lineage (GTDB taxonomy): Bacteria > Pseudomonadota > Alphaproteobacteria > Rhizobiales > Xanthobacteraceae > Bradyrhizobium. The sequence goes on along the minus strand of DATNMT010000390.1, from coordinate 10,156 downwards.
TCAAGTCCTGGGAACTGGCAGGCGTTGCTTGCGTGCTCATGAGGCCGGGCCCGAATAGCGGGCGATCGCGGCCTTGATCGGCCCGAGCGCGCCGGGCGACACCGAAAAGGTGCGCAGGCCCTGGTCGAGCAGGGCGGCGACCTGTTCGGGATCGCCGGCCAGATCGCCGCACAGGCTGGTCTCGCGTCCGGCGCCATCGGCGTATTTCACGACGTGCCCGATCAGGCCGAACACCGCGCGCGAGGGACGCGCCAGATCGGCAAGCTGCGGTTCGTCCCGGCTCGCGGCCGCAACGTACTGGATCAGATCGTTGCTGCCGATGGAAAAGAAGTCGGCGCTAAAATCCTCGATGGTCAGCGCCGCCGCCGGCACCTCGACCATCATGCCGAGCGGCGGCATTTCGGCCCGCCGGCCCTCGGCACGCAAATCCTCGATCGCTTGCGCGAGCAGCGCGCGGCAGCGGTCGAGTTCTTCGGGCACCGTGACCATCGGAATCATCACCTTGAGATTTCCCGCCACCGCGGCACGCGCCAGCGCCCGCAACTGCGCGCGGAAAACCTCCAGATGGCGCAGCGACAGCCGCACGCCGCGGACGCCGAGAAATGGATTGGCATCGCCTTCTTGCGTCAATCCGGCGATCGGCTTGTCGCCCCCGGCGTCGAGGGTGCGGATGGTGACGGGCTTGCCGGCGGCCCATTCCAGCATGCGCCGGTAGATCTGATATTGTTCCTCCTCGGTCGGGAGTTGTTCGCGGCCCTGAAACAAAAACTCGGTCCGCATCAGCCCGATGCCGTCGACCTCGGCGGGGTCGACCCCCCTGAGTTCGGCAAGCCCGGTGACATTGATCATCACCCGAACCGGTTCACCGCTGGCGGTAAAGGCCGGGCCCTTGAACGAAGCCGCCAGTTGCCGGGCCTCGGACTGCTCGGCGAGGCGCCGGCAATAGGCGGCCCGCAGATCGGCATCGGGATCGACAATCAGAAGCCCGGCGTCCGCGTCGAGCACTGCGTCCGCGTCGTCTGCGAGACGATCGACGTCGACGCCGACAATCATCGGCACACCGCGCGATCTGGCGAGAATGGCGACATGGCTTGAAGGACTGCCGCGGCGCAAGACCAGCCCGCCATCGCGCCAATCGGTCGCCAGAAACAGCGAAGGCGGCATGTCGTCGGCCGCGACGATCACCCCCGAGGGCACGGCCTGATCGGTTTCGCCCGCCAGATGCCGCAGCACGCGATCCCGCAGATCGCGCAAATCGGATGCGCGGGCACGGAAATAGGGATCGCTGGCCTCCTCGTAGGAAGCGATCTCCGGATCGATCGCCTTGCTCCACGCACGATTGGCGGCCTCGCCGGCCTTGATCAGCGCGAATGCCGGCGCGGCGAGATTATCGTCCTCGAGCAACGCAATCTGAAACGCCAGGATGGCTTCGGCGTCGGCGTCGCCGGCGTCGCGCGCGAGCAGGCCGAGCGCCTCTTGCGACGCCGCGAGCGCATCGGCCAGGGCCCGATGCTCCTCCGCGATGGATCGATGCTGACGTGCATCATGCTTCGCGGGCTTCAGGCGCACGAGCCGGCCGAGCGCGATCCCCGAGGCGGCCAACCGCCCCTCGACGCGACGAGCCGCGCGATGCGCCCTATCGTCCATCCTGAAAATCTCCATCGACCAGCGTCACCAGCGCCTCCAGCGCGGCCTTGGCATCCGACCCCTCGGCGCGAAAATAGATCGTCGAATCCTTCGGCGCCTTGGTCGCCATGACCTTGACGATGCTCTTGGCGTCGACCCAGGGACCGTCCGGCGACAGGCCAAGATCGATACGCGATTCGAAGGCTTTTGCCAGTTTTGTCAGCTTGACCGAGGGACGGGCGTGCAAGCCCACCTCGTGTCGCATCAACACTGACGCCTGCTGCTTATTCATGTCCCTTGCCCTGCATCAGACCGGCGTCAGTTCTTCGGCGGTGCGGCGCACCGCCTCCAGCGTCGCGCCGGAAGCCGCTTCGGTCGCCGCCATCACCGCGCCCTCGACCACGGGCGCGTTGCAAACCACGACCCGGCCGCGCCGCTCCGCGGGCAGCATTTCGATCGCCATCTCGCTGTTGGTTTCCGCACCGCCTAGGTCGACCAGAATGGCGACGCCGCGTTCCGACCAGGCCTGGTCGATCGCTTTCATGATGGCTTCGACGCTGGTGCCGAGCCCGCCGTCCGGATCGCCGCCGCACCAGCCGAGGGGCACTTCGCGGCCGACCATTTGCTCGACCATCAGCGCCGTGCCCCGGGCCACATCGGCCGAGTGAGACACGATGACGATTCCAACATTTTCGCTCATGCCAGTCCTTCCATGACGTCTGCGACCGCCTCGACCATCAACGCGGAGGATCGTGCGCCGGGATCCATGTGACCTATGCTGCGCTCGCCGAGAAAGGACGCCCGTCCGCGGATCGCTCGCATCGGAATCGTATCTTCCGCCGCCGCCCTCGCGGTCGCCTTCAGGCGCACCGGCAAACCGTCCCCGCCTTCGCGCAGGACGCCGAGCACGGGAAACAGCACGTCGAGCATGGTCTTTTGGCCGACGTCGGACTTGCCGCGCGCCTTGACCGCTTCGATCGCGGCGGCGAAGGCATCGGCAGCCTGCTCGCGACTGACCTCATCCTGCAGCGACTTGCCGAGCGACATGAACAGAGTCCCGTACAGCGGGCCGGACGCGCCGCCGACTTTCATGACCAGGGTCGTGCCGACGCCCTTCAGGGACTCGCCGAGATTCCTGGCGGCAAGCTCATCGACTGCGGCCAGCACGGCCTCAAACCCGCGCCGCATATTGGCGCCGTGATCGCCGTCGCCGATGGCGCGGTCGAGATCGGTCAGTTCGTCGGCGCTGGCGATGACACGCTGCGCCACGGTTTCGAACAGGAGTTTTCGGGCCTGACGATCGATCATCATGCATGCCCCCGCGATTGTTCGGCGCCGAGCCGGTTGCCGGCCTGATCGAAATAAAGCGGCTCGGTGAATTCCAGCGAAACCTCGTCGCCGGCCTTGAGCGGCTGCGCCGGGTCCGCCAAGGTCACCAGCGAATGCTCGGCGAGCCTGAGGTGAACGTGGTTCTGGTCGCCGAGGTGCTCGACCCAGTGGACCCGCGCAACCGGTCCCGAACGGCCGAGCGAGGAGATCCGGATATGCTCGGTCCGCAAGCCCACGGTCCGCGCCTGCGGCGGCACGCGCTCGTTGCCGAGCAGTTCGGACGGAATGAGGTTGATGGCGGGGGTGCCGAGCCGACTTGCCACATAGGCACTGTTGGGCCGCTCATAGATCTCCCGCGGCGTGCCGAGTTGAATGAGCACGCCCTCGTTCATCACGCCGATCCGGTCGGCCATGGTCATGGCCTCAATCTGGTCGTGCGTGACATAAAGGATCGTGGTGCCCAATTCGCGCTGGATGCGCTTGAGCTCGAGCCGCAGTTCGGCGCGCAGCTTGGCGTCGAGCGAGGACAGCGGCTCGTCCATCAGATAGACGGCGGGATCGCGCACCAGTGCGCGGCCGATCGCAACCCGCTGCATCTCGCCGCCGGAAAGCGCGGTGGCCCGGTTGTCGAGCTTGTGCTCGATATGAAGCAGTTCCGCCACCTGCTGAACCTTGCGGCGAACCGCGTCCTCGCCCACGCGCCGCGCCGGCGAGCGCAGCGGAAACGCCAGATTGTCGTAGACCGTCAGGTGCGGATACAGCGAGTATTGCTGGAACACGAAGGCGACGTCGCGCTGCGCCGGCACTTCGTCGGTAACCACGCGCCCCTGGATGATGACGTTGCCCCGGTCGGGCCGCTCCAGGCCCGCGATCAGGCGCAGTGTCGTGGTCTTGCCCGCGCCGGTCGGTCCGAGCAGCACGACAAATTCGCCGTCCGCGATGGAGAGCGAAAGGCCGCGGACCGCGTCGACGGCCCCAAAACTCTTGCTGACATCGACCAGCGAGACCTCAGCCACGATAACCTCCCGTATGCAGCGCCGACGGCAACGCCTGGCCGTTGACCGCGTCGAACAGCGACAGCCGGTCCGGCCGCAACTCGAGGCCGACGGTTTCGCCGACCTGGACCGGTTTGGCCGACGGCAGGCGCGCCTTGATCTGTCCGTTGGCGGTGGTCACGGTGACGATTTGGGTGGTGCCGAGATATTCGGCGCCGATCACCCGGCCTCGTAACGGCGAGGCATCGGCGAACGACACGTTCTCGGGCCGCACGCCAAGGGCGAATTGCCCCTCCGCGCGATCCTCGAATACCTCCGGCATTTCGACAACCACGCCGTCGATCCGGATGCGGCGATCGCCGCGCCGCAGCGAGGTCTGGACATCGAGGAAGCTCATCGGCGGCGCGCCGATGAAATCGGCCACGAACATCGAATTGGGACGGTCGTAGATCTCCTGCGGTGCGCCGATCTGCTCGACGCGGCCCTGATTCATGATGACGATGCGGTCGGCCATCGCCATCGCCTCGAGCTGGTCGTGGGTGATGTAGACGGTGGTGGCGTCGATGCGGTCATGCAGTTCGCGCAGCTCTGCGCACATCAGCCGGCGAAACTCGGAATCGAGCGCGCCCAAGGGCTCATCCATCAGAAACGCCTTGGGCCGGCGCACGATGGCGCGGCCGAGCGCGACGCGCTGCCGGTCGCCGCCGGAGAGCCCGCCGACCCGGCGTTCCAGCAGGTGATCGATCCGCAGCAGCCTTGCGGTTTCCTCGACGCTGCGCCTGATCTCGGCCCGCGGGTAATTCTGGCAGCGCAGCGGAAAGCCGATGTTCTGGCGCACGTTCATGTGCGGATAGAGCGCGAACAGCTGAAACACGAATGCGATGTCGCGCGCCGACGCCGGCAGCGCGGTGACGTCTTCGCCATCGAGCAGGATGCGGCCGGCGGACGGCAATTCCAGGCCTGCGATCATGCGCAAGGTCGTCGTCTTGCCACAACCGGATGGGCCGAGGATGACGAGGAACGAGCCATGCTCGACCGTGAAGTCGACGCCCTCGACGGCGGCGAACGTTCCGAATGTCTTGGCGACGGTTTCGACCTTGATCTCTGCCATGGCGGCTAGTCCGGGAAATGACTGACGATCACGAAACCCAGCGTGCCGGCCAGGATCGTGACAAAGGAATAGCTGTACAAATCCAGCGAGAGCGGCTGCATCAGCATCACGACGCCAAGGCCGATCAACGCGATCGCGACCGTCTCGCAGGGGCCGCGACGCAGCCAGAGCGGCCAATGTGACGCGCGAGGTGCCGTCCTGTCCGTCATTTGCGCACCGCTCCGAAGGTGATGCCGCGCAGCAGATGGCGGCGCAGCAGGATGGTGAAACACAGGATCGGGATGAAGAACAGCGTCGTGGCGGCGGCGACCGCGGGCCAGTCCTGGCCACCCTCGCCGATGATGAAGGGAATGAAGGGCGGCATGGTCTGCGCTTCGCCGCTGGTGAGCAGAACCGCGAAGGCATATTCGTTCCAGGCAAAGATCAGACAGAAGATCGCGGTTGCCGCGATCCCGGTGGTCGCCTGCGGCAGCACCACCTTGAAGAAGGCCTGCAGTCGCGTATAGCCGTCGACCATCGCCGCCTCTTCATATTCGCGCGGGATTTCGTCCATGAACCCCTTCAGCAGCCACACCGCCAGCGAGACGTTCACCGCGGTGTACAGCATGATCATGCCGAGCTTGGTGTCGGTGAGGCCGAGGTAGCGAAACATCAGATAGATCGGGATCGCGACTGCGATCGGCGGCATCATCCGCGTCGACAGGATGAAGAACAACAGATCGTCGGCGAGCGGCACCCGGAACCGCGAAAATGCGTAAGCCGCGATGGTGCCGAAGCACACCGCCAGAAACGTCGAGCCGAAGCCGATCACCATCGAATTGACGAAACGCGGCACCACCTTCGATGGGCCCGCGATCACCATGTTGCGCGAGCGCACCAGGCGCTCGTACCAGGTCTGCGGCGGCGGCAGGCTGGCCAAAAATTCCGGGGTCTGCCGCGAGCGCGTGGTGAACAAATTGACGTAGCCTTCGACCGAGGGCTCGAACAGAATTTTTGGCGGATACGCGATCGAATCCGGCGGCGTCTTGAAACCGGTGAGAAAGATCCACAGCAGCGGCAGGATGGTGATGATCGCGTAGGCTACGACGATGACGCCGGCGATGGTCTTCGACCATCGCGACGGCTCGGCCACGGAATGCGCTGTGACGATGGTGCTCATCGCTGTTTCACCCGGTTGAGGGCCTTGACGTAGATGTTGGCGGCGCCAAACACGGTGACGAACAGGATGATCGCCAGCGCCGACGAATAGCCGGTGCGCCATTTTTCGAACGCCTCGCGCTTCAGGGTGATCGAGGCGACCTCCGTGGTCGAACCCGGCCCGCCCGAGGTGAGCAGGTTGACCATGTCGAACATCTTGAAATTCTCGATCGCCCTGAAAAGAATAGCGAGCATCAAAAACGGCATCACCATCGGCAGCGTGATCGACCAGAACTGCCGCCACGGCGAGGCGCGATCGACCTCGGCGGCCTCATAGATGTAGTCGGGGATCGAGCGCAAACCGGCGAGACAAATCAGCATGACATAGGGCGTCCACATCCAGGTATCGACCATGATGATCGACCAGGGCGCGAGGTGGACATCGCCGATCATCTGGAACGAACTCGGGTCGACGCCGGTCAATAGCGCGATCGCGCTGTTGAACAGGCCGATCTGCGGCTGCAGCAGGAAGGTCCAGAAGTTGCCGACCACCGCCGGCGACAGCATCATCGGCAGCAAGATGATCGTGGTCCAGAAACTGTGACCGCGGAACCGGCGATTGATCAGCAGCGCCAGGCCAAACCCGATCACCATCTCCAGCGCGATCGACCACAGCACGAAATGGGCGGTCGCCTGCATCGCCGCCCATACATCGGGATCGGTCAGTATGTCGCGGTAATTGTCGAGGCCGACATAGCGGAGTGGCGCGTTGGGGCGATTGGCCCGGTAGTTGGTAAAGGAAAGCTGGATCGTCCACAGCAGCGGAAAGATGTTGATCGCCAGCAGCAGCAAGACTGACGGGGTAATGAACAGCCAGGCGATGGCTTTGTCGGACATCCCTCCGAACCGCAAGGCCAGTCGGCGTGGCGTGCGGGCGACGGCGCGCTCGGCGAGAGTGCTCATGTCGGTCCTGTCGTTCACGGCTCAAGGCACGCCGGAGAAGGCGGTCTCCCGATGCGAGCATCGGGAGACCTGTGGCTTGACGGCCTAGATCTTGCCCTCGCCCTTGAACACTTTCTGCCAATCCTTGACCAACAGATCGAGCGCCTCCTTCGCGGTGCCCTTGTCGGCCACGACGTAATCATGCACGCGCTTCTGCATGTCGAGCAGCAGTTCGGCATAGGAAGGCTCCGCCCAGAAGTCCTTGACGATATCCATAGACTTCAGGAAGTCGGCTGCAAAGGGCGCACTCTTGGGGAAAGACGGATCGTTCAGCACCGCCTTGTGGCAGGAATAGCCGCCGAGCGACCACCACTTCTTCTGGACGTCGGGCTGCGCGAACCATTTGATGTAGGCCAGCGCGTCGTCCTTGTGGTCCGAGTAGGACACGACCGAGATGCCCTGCCCGCCGAGCTGGGTGAAGTGATACTTCTCCTTCGGGTTGACGAAGAAGCCGATCTTGTCGCCGCCGACATTGGGATCCTTGTAGAGGCCGGGGAAGAACGCGAAGAAATTCATTTGCATCGCGACCTGTCCGGACTTGAAGGCGTCGAGCCCCTCCGACATGTAGGCGTTGCTCATGCCGGGCGCGGTGCAGCACTTGTAGAGCGACTTGTAGAACTCGAGGCCCTTGACCGCGTCGGGCGAATTGACAAAGCCTTCCATCTCATAGGGCTTCTTCGGGTTGTCGTACTGGAAGCCCCAATCGTAGAGCGCGTTGGTGACGCCCATGGTGATGCCTTCGGAGCCGCGCTCGGTATAGATATAGGCGCCATAGACCTTCTTGCCGTCGATCTCGCGTCCCTGGAAGAACTCGGCGATCTCCTTCAGTTGATCCCAGGTTTCCGGCGGCGCCAGATCGCGGTTGTATTTCTTCTTGAACTCGGCCTGGATTTCGGGCCGGGCGAACCAGTCCTTGCGATAGGTCCAGCCGATCGCGTCGCCCATCGCCGGCAGCGCCCAATAGTTCGGCGTGTTCTTGGGCCATTCGGAATAGCCGACCACGGTGGCCGGCATGAAATCGTCCATCGAGATTTTCTCTTTGGCGAAGAAATCGTTGAGCTTGACGTAGTGGCCGTTCTCGGCGGCGCCGCCGATCCACTGGCTGTCGCCAATGATGACGTCGCAGAGCTTGCCCTTGGAATTCAGTTCATTGAGAAACCGGTCGGCGTAGCTGGTCCAGGGAACGAACTCGTATTTCATTTCAATTCCGGATTTCGCGGTGAAGTCTTTCGACAGCTCCACCAGCGCGTTGGCCGGGTCCCATGCCGCCCAGCACAACGTCAACTGCTTGGTCTGGGCTACCGCCTGACCGCCCAGACAGGAGGCGACAACGACCGCGGTCACCCCCAATGCACGCACCATTTGGATCATCACAACCTCCCTGTTTTGCAGGCGATTGCCTGCCAGTCCTGCCAATCACACTTCGCCTTCGGGCGTTCATGCACGCAGACTTGAAATTCCGCCGTCAGCGAAGCCGCGGAAATGTGTTTAGTGTTTTGTTTAGCGGGAGACTTTCACTAAACAGTTTGCGAGTCAATGGAGGTCGCTGATTTTTTCAAAGAGCCAAGTTATTGCTGCAGTGCAATCATTATTTCACCGCCGACGGGCGAAGTTCGAATGAGAGGGGGGATCGGCCTTGTTTAGTAAATCCGGCCAATATGTTGCGGCGGGTTTGCCCACGGCGCCGCGATTGCCGCGATCAGCAAAGCAGGGTCAGTTCAACCGCTTTGCAATTGCGCCGGTCGCGGAGGAGCTTGCTGTGCCCGGAGGACATGCGGCTCCGTCACGAACGGTTTCGGTGAGGGTGGCGCTGCTCGTGCCGGGACAAGAAAACAGCAGCGTGTTTCAAACGACCGCGAAGCAGGGCGTCCGCGCGAACGCCGTTTTCCCCGGCGGTACGCTGACGCCGTTTGACCTTCGACCGGCAAAGCTTCAGGACAGACTCGCGAAGATCTCGAACGAAGGGGCGCGAAAATGTGCCGCTCGGCCGACGGGTGGATGCGCGGGAAGTCGCCTATCCGATTCTGTGGCGCGCCTCAGACGAAACGGCCTACGTAACCGGTTCGGTACTTATGGACTATGGCGGCCAGTTCACCAAGTGAGACAATGGCCGGCGCACCAAAGGTAGCACTTGATTTCCTGCCGCGACCGGCGAGAATGACGTCGCGCCAGCATGCCGGTGCCAAGCCGACAATAAATAAGACGGGAAAAACTCGCTCGACGACGGCAACGCCACTGCTGCGCGGGAGGGTGTCGGTATGGCTGTAGGATTCATGCGCTGGCCGCAGTGCCTGCTCCGCGAAGAATTCACCCTGTTTCACGCCGAAAATGCCCCCGACGCTGGAATAGCGGGAACACCAACCAATGATCGTCGAGACAACGTGTTGCGCGCGCGAGAACGTGCGCATGCGTTGAACCACGGAGGCGCGATAGTCTGAAAGCGATCCAAGCCGGCGTAAGACCGGCCCAAGGGCATCACCAAGGGAGGAATGCATGACGAAAATCACCCGACGTAAAGTCCTCAAGAGCGGTGCCGCGCTCATGGGCGGCATGGCCGGCATCCTGGCCACTGGCCGCGCGCCCGCGTTTGCACAGGGCACGACGGTACACTGGTTGCGCTGGAACGACTTCGTGCCGGCTTCCGATCAACTGCTGCGCAAGGAGCTGCTGCCCGAAGCCGAGAAGGCGCTCGGGATCAAGATCAATCTCGAGACGGTGAACGGTAACGACCTGCAGCCGCGCGTGACCGCGTCCGTTCAATTGGGAAGTGGTCCCGATCTCATTATGATCTTTAACAACCAGTCGGCCCTCTACACGGAGAGCGTGGTCGACCTCAGCGATCTCGCCGAGGAGGTCTCGAGCAAGGAAGGCGGGCTCTACAAATACTCGCGCGCCGTTACCAGCGACGGCAAGAAATTCAACTCGATGCCGTGGACTATCGTCGGTGCCATGAACG
>DATNMT010000388.1:0-2136 GCA_035602495.1 Bradyrhizobium sp. | reverse complement strand
GTTGGCGACTATCTGTTCGATTCGACGCTGAACGGCCTGCTGGACTCTTCCGATGCCGCCACCGACATCATCGTCACCGAGATGATGCGGCTGCGCCGCGCGCGCGGCAACCCCGCGTCCGACAAGATCGACCGCGACTATTTTGCCAACTATCGCGGGCTCGGCCCTTACAGCGAGGTCTGGAGCCAGTTCACCGATCCGGCTTATTTGACCGACCTGATCAAGATCGCCTGGAACCGGGCCAAGGGCTACAAACTGCTGGTGGCGGGCTCCGCCAGCGGCGAGTTGGTGGGCGCGTTGCGCGCGCGCGGCATCGATGCCTGGGGCATCGAGAACAACCGCGCGATCCACGCCAGGACGCCGAAGGAACTGCGAAAATTCAACAGGCTCGGGTCGATCGTCGATATGCCGTTCAAGGACGGCGCGTTCGATTTCGTGTTCGAGACCAGCCTGTGCCATGTCGCGGAAGAACAGGTCGTGCGCGCGGTTCGCGAACTCAATCGCGTCGTCAAGACCGGCCTGGTGTTCGGCTCGGTGACGTCGGACATGGCGCCGGCGCTGATCGATCGCTACGACCTGTTGCGCGGGGTCAAGAAGCTCGGCACCTGGTGGGAATGGTCGGAATTATTTTTCGGCAACGGCTTCGACCTGTCGATGCACCGCCGCGACTGCACCGACGCGCTGTGGGCGGCGACGCTCGCCGCCAACAAGGGTCCGGGCCAGTGGTACGCGGACTCCGACAGCCTGCGTTATTCGTTCTTTGACAAGGTCGCCGACGACTGAGCCGTCGCTCCTGCTTTTGCAGGACGACGCAGGAAATTTGTTGGCAGGCGCTCGGTCGAACGCGTAGAACCACGGGCGTCGATTTTGCGGTCATGCCGGCCGTGCAGCATCGGTTGGTTTCATGGCGTCCAGGGCTCCATCGTCGGATGATCAGATGCGCGCCGCCGCGGGCGATCCGCTCGCGCCGGAACTCGACGAAAAGCTCAAGACGGACACCGGGACTGCGGCTCGCGTCATCGGCGACAAGGCGGCGCCGCCGCCCGACGACGACGAAGAAGATGATGAAGAGCTTGCGCACGAGGACGGCGAGGAAGAAGAGGATCTCGTCGTCTTTACCGCCAAGGAAGCCGCTGGCGCGCTGGCGACGATTTATGCCTTCGTCAAACCGTTTCTCGCCAATTACAAGAAAATCCTGACCTTTGTCGGCATCGGCGTGGTGGTCGAGACGCTGTTCAACGTCATCATGCCGCTGAGCCTGAAATTCCTGATCGACGACGCGCTCGGCGAGGAGGATTTCGAGGCACTGGTCAAGATTCTTTCGGTACTGGCGGTGGCCGGAATCTTCACCTCGATCGTCGCGGTCTGGTACGAGCGGTGGGACGCCAAGCTCGCGGCCTCCCTGATATCCGATGTGCGGGCGCGGCTGTTCGAGCACGTCCAGAGCCTGCCGGCGGGCTATTTCGCGCGCACCAAGCGCGGCGAGATCCTGTCGCGGTTTTCGGTCGACCTTTCGGCCTTCGAAGGCTCGATCAAGGGTTTTGCCAGCAGCGCGGCGCTGCCGTTCTTCGAACTGATCGCGGGCATCATCCTGATGCTGTTCTTGAACTGGCAACTCGCCGCGATTTCGCTGCTGGTGTTCCCGATCACGCTGATCGGCCCGCGCATCCTGACGCCGAAGGCGGTGCAGGCAAATTACGAGCAGAAGCTCAATGAATCCGCGCTGCTCGGCATGGTGCAGGAAAACATCGCGACCCAGGCGGTGATCAAGGCATTCATGCTGCAGCGCAAGATGCTCGGCTGGTTCACGCTGCGCAACGACGAGGCGCGCCGCAAGATCGCGGCCGCGGCGTTCCTGTCGACCATGGTGGAGCGCACGGTCACGATCTCGGTCTTGTTGCTGCACCTCGTGGTGCTGGCGATCGGCGCCTATCTCGCGACCAAGGGCCAGATCACCATCGGTACTTTCGTGACCTTCGAAAGCGCGTTCTGGGAGGTGTCCTACAACATCGCCCACATCATGCATTTCATTCCGGTGTCGATTCAGTCGGCCGCCGCCGTGCGCCACATCCAGGAAATGCTGGACGAGCCGACCCGCGGCGCTGATCGTCCGGGCGCGCCCGATTTGCCGCGCAT
>DATNMT010000384.1:0-6348 GCA_035602495.1 Bradyrhizobium sp. | reverse complement strand
CTGCGCGGCCTTGCGGATCGACGCCAGCGGATCTTCGCCGTCATCGGGGCCCTTCTTGCTGGTATCGGGCACGATCGCGTCGAGCAGCGCCCGCAGATCCTTCATGTCGATCAGCGTCAGGCCGCTTTCGTCCGCGACGCGGAATGCGACGTTGAGCACACCTTCCTGCACATCGTTGAGATCGAGCATCCGGGACAGCAGCAGCGGCCCCATTTCGGTAACGGTGGCGCGGACCGGGTGGCCCTGCTCGCCGAACACGTCCCAGAACACCGTCGAAAACCGGTCGGGCTGGAAGCTCAGACCCATGTCCGCGGCCCGCTTGACGATAAAATCCCTGGCTTCGCCCGCCTCGGAGATGCCGGAGAGGTCGCCCTTGATGTCGGCGGCAAACACCGGAACGCCGGCGCGGGCAAATCCCTCCGCCATCACCTGCAGCGAGACGGTCTTTCCGGTTCCGGTCGCGCCGGTCACCAGCCCGTGACGATTGGCAAGCGCGAGCGTCAGCCAGGCGGGCTCTTCACCCTGTCCGACGAAAATTTTCTCGTCGGTATCGGCCATCCTGTTATCGGTCGCAGCCATTGCGTCGCCTCGTCGCACCCCGGCTGGGGCTCTCGCCGCCAGACGACGGCATCATATTGCATCTTGCAAGCCGATTGAACCCGGTCAACGCCCTGTGAAGGGATTACAAGCCCGGCCGCTGTAACGCGAGCGAACGCCGCATCGACAAAAGTCGGAACGAATGTGGCAACCGCTGGCTGATTGGCCGCTGATTTCGCGCCCGCTCTTGCATTGCTGCAACACTCGACGCGCGATCGAAGCCGAATCGCGCCTTCAACGGCGGTCATCGCTTGTAATTCGCTTCGCACGAGATCAAGATAAATTCACAAGTAAGGCACCGGCGCATAACCGGTTGAGGGCGGGGCAATATGGACGAATTGATTGGAAGGCTGGCTGCGAAAGCCGGCATCGACAACGTTGTGGCCGAAAAAACCATCGGCATCGTTCTGGGCTTCCTCCGCAGCGAGGGCCCTTCCGACAAAGTTCAGGCCTTGATCGACCGTATTCCGGGCGCGGAGGCCGCGATCGCGGCTTCCGGCAATCATGGCGGCCTCGGAAGACTGATGGGCGGCGGCCTGATGGCGCTCGGCACCCGGCTGATGGGGCTTGGTCTGGGCATCAGCGAGATTCAGAACGTCGCGCGTGAACTTTTCAGGTTCGGCCGCGACAAAATCGGAGCGGATCAGATGGGCGAGATCATCGCAGGGACACCGGGGCTCAGTCAGTTCGCCTAAAGCACCTTTTTCATATCGAGTATCATGACATATCCAATCTCAGAGATTGATGGCCTGCCATCGTTCGCCGCCGCCAAACTGAAATCGGTAGGGATTCGCACCACCGACGGGCTGCTCGAGGCGGCCCGGACCGTCAAGGGCCGCAAAGCACTGGCGGCGAAGACCGGGATCAGCGAGCAGCAGCTGCTGGAATGGGCCAACGTTTCGGATTACATGCGGATTCCCGGCATGGGCAAGGCCAAGGTCGGGCTGGTGCGCGCCGCCGGCGTCACCACGGTGCGCGAACTCGCGCTGCGCAACCCGTCGCGCCTCGCCGAAAGCATGAAAGAAGTGAATACCAGGCGCAAGCTGGTCCGCGTGTTGCCGTCGGAGAAGTCGGTCGAGCAACTGATCGCGCAGGCCCGCAAGCTGCAGCCCAAAATTACCTACTGATCGATCGCCCATTGGACCGGCCAAAGGCCGCCTGCCCCTGAATCCCCAAGGGCGCGCGCGTCTTGACTCCCATGCGGGGACCGCGCAAAGCGACCGCATGATCGCGACCACGTCCAGACCCGCCTCCGCGGCCGCCCCAGCCGGTCATCCGGCCTTGCCGGCGCTGTTGTCGAGGCCGTATCCGGCCGTGATGGGTGTCCTCAACATCACGCCGGATTCATTTTCGGACGGCGGACAGTTCATGGCGCCGGAGCGCGCGCTGGCACAGGCCCGGCGCATGATCGAAGACGGCGCCGACATCATCGACATCGGCGCGGAATCCAGCCGGCCCTATGGCGATGCGGAATCGGTCTCGGCCGAGGAAGAGTTGAAACGCTTGCAGCCGATTCTGGCTGAGGTGGTGTCGCTCGGTATTCCCGTATCGATCGACAGCATGAAGTCGGCGGTGGTTACCTGGGCGCTCGATCAGGGTGCCTCGATCGCCAACGACGTCTGGGGCCTGCAGCGCGACCCCGGCATGGCCGCACTGGTGGCGGCGCGCCGTTGCCCGGTCATCGTCATGCACAACCGCGACCGGGCCGACGCCAGCATCGACATCATGCAGGATATCGCCGCGTTTTTCGCCCGTTCGCTCGAGATCGCAGACAAGTGCGGCATTTCACGTGAAAACATCGTGCTCGACCCTGGCATCGGCTTTGGCAAGACGCCCGAGCAGAGCATGACGGCGCTGGCGCGGCTGGATGAACTCGGCGCGTTCGGCCTGCCGCTCTTGGTCGGCGCCTCGCGCAAGCGCTTTATCAGCACCATCACCCCGTCGGAGCCGCAGCAGCGCCTGGGCGGCTCGATTGCCGCGCATCTGATTGCGGCCAGGCGCGGCGCGCGGATCATCCGGACGCACGATGTGTCGGAAACCGTACAAGCGCTGCGCGTGGCGGCGGCGATCTGGGACAAGCAATGACCGATACGATCTTCATCACCGGCGTCGTCATCCACGCCCGTCATGGCGTCATGGAGCACGAGACCGAGGTCGGGCAGCGCTT
Source organism: Bradyrhizobium sp. (assembly GCA_035602495.1). GTDB lineage: Bacteria > Pseudomonadota > Alphaproteobacteria > Rhizobiales > Xanthobacteraceae > Bradyrhizobium. The sequence continues at coordinate 3,584 of DATNMT010000384.1, read as the reverse complement.
TGTCATCGACCTCGAACTGTCCACCGACCTGTCGGAATCTTCGCGCACCGATCGGCTCGCCGATACCGTGTCCTACTCCCATGTAGTGGCGACCGCGACCGCGGCCTTCAAGGACGTCAATTACAAGCTGCTGGAGCGCGCCGCAGGCGCGGTGGCCGACGCCATCCTGGCGGCGTTTCCGCGCATCAGCGCCATCAAGGTCACCGTGCACAAGCCGCACGCGCCGATCGCCGCGATCTTCCACGATGTCGGCGTCGTGCTGACGCGCGCGCGGCAAGCGCCCTCCCATGGCTGAGGTTCTGATCGCGCTGGGCGGCAATGTCGGCGACGTCCGCGCGACCTTTCAGAAGGCCATTTCCAATATCTGCGGCATGACGCAAGCCGCACTGCTGGCGCGCTCGTCCGACTACGCCACGCCGCCCTGGGGCGTGGAGCAGCAGGCCCGTTTCATCAATGCCTGCATCGAAATCGAAACCAGCCTCGATCCCCATGCGCTGTTGTTCACGCTGCACAAGATCGAACACAAGTTCGGCCGCGACCGCACCCGGGAGACGCGCTGGGGTCCGCGCACCCTCGACCTCGACCTGATCGCCTATGACGATGTGACGATCGACAAGCCGGAACTGACGCTGCCGCACCCCCGCCTGTTCGAGCGCGCCTTCGTGCTGGTGCCGCTGGCGGAGATCGCGCCCGACCGCGTCATTGCGGGGCGCCGTGTCGCGGCGGCGCTGGCAAAGCTGTCGACCGAGGGCATCGAACGGCTGCCAGACCTCAATTGACCGAAAACGGCCGGCTTGGGCCGGAAACAACCGTTTGGCTTGGCGGCCGGCCCGTGGCAATTTCCGGCCAACCGTAAGAAGGCCCGGGAGCAATCCGCCGAATGACGTCTGTATCCGAAGACCTGCGGCTGGCGGCCGATTTTCAGTCTGCGAGTTACGACGACTGGCGCAAATTGGTCGATGGCGTGCTGAAGGGTGCGTCGTTCGAACGGCTCGTCAGCAAGACCGCCGATGGCCTGAAGATCGAGCCGATCTATCCGCGCGCCCAAGGCGCGGCGCCGATCGCAGGCCGGCCCGCGGCGGCGCCGTGGCAGATCATGCAGCGGATCGACCATCCGGATCCGGCCATCGCTAACGCGCAGGCGCTGCACGATCTGGAGAACGGCGCTGGCGGGCTGACGCTGGTGTTCGCCGGCGCCAATGGCGCGCACGGCTTTGGGCTGGAGCCCTCGGCGGCAGCGGTGGAAAAAGTCCTCGACGGCATTTTCGTCGATGCCGGGATATCGATCGAACTTCAGGTCGGTCCGCAGTCGCGGATGGCCGCGATCCACGTCGCCGAATTCGTCAAGCGCAAAGGCCTAAGTCCCGCGGCATGCGATATCCGTTTCGGCCTCGATCCGATTGGCGCGTGCGCGGCCTGGGGATCAAGTCCGTATAGCTGGCCTGAGATCGTTCCGGCCGTCACCAGCGCGATCAAAGGTCTCTCCGCGATGGGATTCAAGGGACCGTTCGCGGCCGCTGATGGGCGGGTGATCCACGACGCCGGCGGCTCGGAGGTGCAGGAACTGGCTTTCGTGCTGGCGAACGGGGTCGCCTATCTGCGCGCCCTGGAACAAGCCGGCATGGCGCTCGAGGATGCGCAAGGCAAAGTCTATGCGCGGCTTTCCGCTGACGCCGATCAGTTCCTCACGCTCGCAAAGTTCCGCGCGCTGCGGCTGCTGTGGGCGCGCATCGAGGTGGCCTGCGGCCTGACGCCAAAGCCGCTCTTCATCGCCGCCGAGACCGCCTGGCGGATGCTGACCCAGCGCGACCCTTACGTGAACATGCTGCGCGCGACGATCGCGACTTTCTCCGCCGGCCTCGGCGGCGCCAACGCCGTCACGGTGCTGCCGCATACGCTGGCCCTCGGATTGCCCGATCCGTTCGCCCGCCGCGTGGCGCGCAACACGCAACTGGTGCTGCTGGAAGAATCCAACCTCGCAAAAGTGTCCGATCCGGCGGCGGGCTCCGGCGGCATCGAAGCCCTGACGCAATCGCTTTGCGAGGCGGCATGGGCCCTGTTCCAGGAGATCGAAAAGGCCGGCGGCGTCTTCGCAGCGCTCGAGCAAAACCTGGTCCAGCGCAAGGTCGCGGCGACGCGGACGATGCGTGAACAAGACATCGCCAAACGCAAGGAGGTGCTGACCGGCGCCACCGAGTTTCCAAACTTGCACGAGGCTCACGTCGCCGTGCTGGATGCAAAGCCGGTTGAGCTTGCGCCTTATGGCGAGGCCAAATTCAAATTCGATGCACTGCTGCCGATGCGGCTGGCGGCGCCGTTCGAAGCGTTGCGCGACCGTTCGGACCAAATTCTGAAAGCGCGCGGCGCGCGGCCAAAGATCTTTCTCGCCAATCTCGGCACGCCGGCCGAGTTCACCGCTCGCGCTACCTTTGCGAAGAGTTTTTTCGAGACCGGCGGCATCGAAGCCATCGACAGCCCGGGATTTGCCGATCCGGCGGCCCTTTCCGCCGCGTTCAAGACCTCCGGCGCGCGGCTCGCCTGCCTGTGCTCGTCCGACAAGGTCTATGCCGGGCAGGCCGTGGCGGCGGCAAAGGCCCTGCAATCCGCCGGAGCCAAACATATCTATCTGGCAGGCCGCGCCGGCGAACAGGAGGCCGCGCTGCGTGCCGCCGGCGTCAGCGAGTTTGTCTTTGCCGGCGGCGATGCGCTGGCGACCTTGCAGGAAGCATGGCGGCGAATGGAGCAAGCATGACGACGGACACAAAACCCGTTCTGACCGGCGGCTGCCAATGCGGCGCCATCCGCTTTGCGCTGTCGGCGCCGCCGAAAAAGATCAGCATCTGCCATTGCCGGATGTGCCAGAAGGCATCAGGCGCGCCGTTCGCCTCCTTTGCCGACATTGAAAACGCTGACTTCGCCTGGACCCGCGGCACCCCGGCCGCGTTCCGCTCCTCCACCATTGCAATGCGCGATTTCTGCGCCGCCTGCGGCACGCCGCTGAGCTTTCGCCGTCTCGACGGCCCCTCTATCGAGATCATGACCGGCGCCTTCGACCGCCCGGACCGGGTAGTGCCGACGCGGCAATTCGGTACCGAATCCCGGCTCGGCTGGGTGGTGTCGATCGCCAACATGCCGAGCCAGACCACGCTGCAGAACTACGGGACGGACAAGGTTAACGGCATCGTCAGCCACCAGCATCCGGACCATGATTAGAGCGTAGCAACGCAATGGCGCTGATGGCCGGCTGTGTTATTGTTGCAACGAACCCGTCATGCCCGGGCTTGACCCGGGCATCCACGCCTTCTTGCACAGCGAAAAGGACGTGGATGGAACAAGTCCGGCCATGACGAATGAGATACTAGAATGAGCCGCATACCGAACTTTGCGAATATCGCATTTGAAAAAACCGCCCCGGCCAAACCGGCCGGCACCGCCGCACCGTGGCTCACGCCGGAGGGCATCCCGGTCAAGACAGGCTATTCGGAAAGCGATCTTGAGGGCATCGACTTCCTGGAAACCTGGCCCGGCATCCCGCCCTATCTGCGCGGCCCCTACCCGACGATGTATGTCAACCAGCCCTGGAC
>DATNMT010000359.1:0-4749 GCA_035602495.1 Bradyrhizobium sp. | reverse complement strand
GCCTCGGCAAAACGCGAAGCCGCTTTGCGGGTAATGGCGGCGACCTCCGGATCGACCGGCGTGATGCCGAGGTCCGGCGAATAGGCGACGCGTTTTGGTCTTTTGCCGGAGCGCGCGGCCGCGAGGTACGACATCGGCAATGCAGGCAGCGACAGCGGATCGGCCGGATGCTCGCCGCACATGGCGTCGAGCAGCAGCGCCAGGTCCTCGACATTGCGGGCCATCGGGCCCTGCACGCCGAGATTGCGATCAATTTTGAACTTCGGCGTATGCGCGACGCGGCCGATGCTCGGCCTCAAGCCGACGATGCCGCAGAAGCTTGCGGGGTTGCGCAGTGAGCCGCCCATGTCGGAACCGTGCGCGAGCCACGCCATGCCGGTGGCCAGCGCGACCGCGGCGCCGCCGGAGGAGCCGGCGGCGGAGCGCGACGTGTCCCAGGGATTGCGGGTTGCGCCGAACACCTCGTTGAAGGTGTTGGCGCCGGCGCCGAATTCCGGCGTGTTCGATTTGGCGTAGATCACCCCGCCGTTCTCTTCGAGATGCTCGACCAGGAGATCGGATCGCGCGGGGATGTTGTCCTTGTAGATCGGCGAACCCTGCGTGGTCAGTACGCCCGCCACATTGGTCAGATCCTTGATCGGGATCGGCAGGCCCGCCAGCAGACCGCGCTCGGCGGCGGGCTTTTGCATCAGCGCCTTCGCATGCGCGCGGGCGCGATCGAAGCACAGCGTCGGCAGGGCGTTGACCTGGCCGTCGACTTCGGCAATCCGCTTTTCCAGCACGTCGAGCAGGTCGAGCGGGGTAACTTCACCCGCCCTGAGTTTGCCGACGACGGCACACGCCGTTTCTCGCACCAGCCCCTGATCCGCCACCTGGTCTCTCCCGTCGTTTCTTGCGCGTGAATGGTGCTGTAGAACAATTTCCGGCAAAGTGGAAACGCGCTACGGTCGTGGCTGTACCGGAGATTTGGAATGTCGACATTGTTTTCGGCGCTGGATTGGCGCGCGATGAGCCGGCACGACCGCGACCTCGGCCTCAATAACGCCGTGGCCGTCGAGGGCAGCGCCGAGATGGTCGCCGGCTGGGAGCAGCGCTCCGCCGAGATACGGGCGCGATATCCGGACCATATCGATCTCCGATATGGTCCGCGCGAGCGCAACCGGATCGATTTTCTCAAAGCGCGGGCGAACGCGCCGACGCTGCTGTTCATCCATGGCGGTTATTGGCAAAGCCGCGCCAAGGAAGTCTTCACCATCATGGCCGAGGGGCCGATGACGCACGGCATCAATGTCGCGCTGATCGGCTATACGCTGGCGCCCGATGCGACGCTCGACGAAATCGTCGCCGAAATCCACGGCGGTATAGACTATCTCACCGGGCAATTGCCCGCGCTCGGCGGCGACGGCAGCGGCATCGTCGTTTCCGGCTGGTCCGCCGGTGGCCATCTGACGGCGATGGCGCTGTCGCATCCGATGGTCGCGGCGGGATTGGGGATCAGCGGCATCTACGATCTCGAGCCGATCCGCCACAGCTATCTCAACGAGAAGCTGAGACTCGACGAGCCGATGTCGCGCCGCAATTCGCCGATGATGCAGCCGGGTGGCGCGGCAAAACCGCTGTCGCTGGTGGTCGGAGCTGCCGAGCTGCCGCTGCTGCGCAACCAGACCGCGGATTTCGCCGGCCATCGCGCGAAGTACGGCCTTCCCGTCACTTACGAGGAAATCCCCGGCGCCAACCATTTCACCATCATGAACGAGATGATCTCGCCGGGCGGGCGGATCACGACGCTGATCCGGCAATTGTTCGAGCGGACTGCTTAGACCGTCATTCCGGGGCGCGCAAAGCGCGAACCTCAGATGCGCAATTGCGCATCGGGGAATCTTGAGATTCCGGGTTCGATGCGGAGCCTGTCATCGGGCCGCGCTTCGCGCGGACCCGTTGGCATCGCCCCGGAATGACGGAAGGTGGATTGCTTCGTTGCTTGCCTTCCTCGCAATGACGGTGGTGGACGGAAGGCTTGTATCTTCGAGCAGCGGCAATCAGGCCAGTGTCGCGGCGATGAGAGAACTCACTTGCGGCACGTTCTCTATACCCCAGAGCAGGCGCAGCAGATTGTCGATGCGATCGGCGCCAAGGTGCTTCTGCGCCATCAGCCGGAACTTCTCCTCCATCTCGGCATCGGTCATCGGATTCTTGAAGTGCCCGCGGTGATATTCGACGCGGACGGTCTTGCGCGCACCCGATTTCAGGACGACTTCCAGTTCGCACAGGTTGAATTCCTGCTCGGTCCGGTCGGCTTCCTCCGACGGCAGGCATTTGACGCGGTTCACGAGGTCGAGCAGGCGCGGATCGTGCAGATAGGGGTCTTCGTAGTATTCGGGCTCGATCTTGCCGTACATCAGCACGAGACCCGCGGCATAGGGGATACTGTGATCGGCGGTTTCGTGGGTCTGCGGCCGCCATTTGTCCGGTCCGTCCGCCATGATCTTGATGGCGGAGTGCGAGACGTGGATGTTGACCTCTTCGATGTCGTCCGGGCTTTTGAAGAACGGCCGCGCTTCCACCGCGGCCTGCGCGACGGTTTGCGAGAACTGGCCAAGCGGAAAGCGCTTGGTGAAGGCGCGCCGGATGCCGAACGGCTCGCCAAGCTGCGGCGGTTGCACCGGCTGGCGGCCCATCACCTTGAAGAAGCCATAGCGTCCCTCGAAGATCTGGCCCGGGCCGGTCATTCCGTTTTGCGCGAGTTGCGCGGCAAAGATCGCCTTGCGGCAGGCGTCGGCCGCCGCGAAGGCCTTCCAGTTCGACAACTCATCGGCGCGGCCCTGTCGGGTTGCGGTGTTGCCGCCGACCGTGATCCCGATCGCCTGGACCATCTGCTGCACCGTCAGCCCCATCAGGCGACCGGCGCCGACCACGGCGGCGATGCCGGTGATGGTCGAATGGTCGATGCCGTTGCCGAGATAGTCGAAGACATCGGCGACCTTGCAGAACACTTCGTAGGCGAGCACGGTCGCGGTGACGAGATCGCGGCCGCTGCGTGCGGTGAGCTCGGCCGAGGTCAGCAGCGCCGCAATGGTGTCGCTCGGATGCCCGGCGCCATGGGTAAGGCTGACGAAGGCGTCGTTGAAATCCAGGTATCGGATCATGACGCCGTCGGCGAAAACCGCGAGATCGGGGCTGGTCTTGATGCCGCTGATCAAGACCGTCGCGGGCTGTTTTGAGCTGACGTCGCTCGCAAGCTTGATGGCGATCTTGCTCGGGCCCGCCGCGTAGCCGCCGAAGGCGCAGCCGATCGTATCGAGAATGGCACGCCTTGCGATCCGTATGACGTCCTCGGGAAGATCCTCGTACCTCAGTTCGGTTGCGTAACGGGCAAGTGTCTCCGCCAGCGACATCTGACCGCTGCCAGCCGTCGAGTGACTTTGCCCGCTCTCGGCCATCGCCGGAAGCGGCGACGCGCCTGCCGCCAGGCCGGCCGCCGCCATCTGTCTCAGGAAATGACGGCGCTCGATGTCGGGCGAGTCCTTCGGGGCACCGCGGGCCGTCCGCAATCCTCTTTCGTCGGACATTGAGACTATCCCCATCCCGCGGCGATGCCGCCATCGACGGTAAAGATCACGCCGGAGGTATAACCGGAACGGTCCGACGCCAGAAACGCCATCAGGTCGCCGATTTCGCGGGCGTGCGCGGGGCGGCCGAGCGGCAGGCCCTTCTGGAATTCCTTGTAGCGGTTCTCGTCGCCGAACTGATGTTTGGCGCGGGTCTTCAGGAGCGTGACGTGGCGGTCGGTGCCGACCGGGCCGGGATTGATGCCGACCACGCGGATATTGTCGGCGAGGCTCTTGCCGCCGAGCGCGCGGGTAAAAGCCATCAGCGCGGCGTTGCCGGCGCTGCCGCAGATGTAATTGGCGTCGAATTTTTCGCCGGCGGCGCCGATGTCGTTGACGATCACGCCGCCTCCGCGCGCCTTCATCTGCGCGTAGACCGCGCGCGTGAGGTTGATGTAGCCGAACACTTTCAGGTTCCAGGCATGACGCCAGGTTTCTTCGTCGATCTTGTCGATCGAGCCGCCGGGAATATCGCCGGCATTGTTGACGAGGACGTCGATGTCTGAGGCCTCCCTGGCAAGCCGTGCAAGGTCCTCCGGCTTGCGCAGGTCGACGACGTGGGCGGTGGCGTCGATCTGGTGGGCCGAGCGCAGGCGCTCGGCCAGCGCCTGCAACTGGTCGCCGCTGCGGGCGGCGAGCCGGAGATGACAACCTTCTTCGGCAAAGGCTTCGGCGGCGGCGGCGCCAATGCCCTTCGATGCGCCCGTGATCAGGACGCGCTTGCCGCGCAAATGCAGGTCCATGGGATTACTCGCTGAGGTAGGAGACGGTCGGGTGGGATATTCTTTTGTTAGGCCGTTGCCGTCCAACAGGTCAACATTGCACTGCAGCGTTGCGCAATGACAAACTTTGGTCCATTGCAATCCGGTTTCGACGAACCGCGGTCCGGGCAGGGCAAGACAATAGGGAATCTCAGCATGAGCAATCAAAAAAAGCAGTATCGGATCGCGGTCATTCCCGGCGACGGCATCGGCAAGGAAGTGGTGCCGGAGGGCCTGAGGGTGCTGGAGCAGGCCGCGAAAAAACACGGCGTTGCCCTGCATTTCGACCATTTCGATTTCGCCTCGTGGGATTACTACGAAAAGCACGGCGATATGATGCCGGAGGACTGGAAGGACAAAATCGGCAAGCACGACGCGAT
>DATNMT010000439.1:0-10974 GCA_035602495.1 Bradyrhizobium sp. | reverse complement strand
AAGGCACCGATGATGAACTCGATCTCCTCGTCGGTCATGCCGTGGCGCCGCGAAACCGTTTCGAGGAGGATTCGCATCGCGTCATAGCCTTCAACCAGGGTGATGGTGTCGGTCGCTTCCATGATGGCCATGTCCGCAGTCACGCCGCCCTCGCACAGATGAGCGTTACAAGCGCGGGCCTATTAGCGAAATTCCAGTCGATCTCCGCATTGACGGGGGTCAATTGGGGCGGATCGCTTCGCCGCTAATATTTCGCGCGGCAGGCGGTTCCGGGCCGCTAATTCCACGCTCTCGAGGACGGAATATGGACGAAATAACCACGGCAACGCGGTCGCCCCGCGCGGTTCAGACGCCAGACACGGATGTGCTGTTCCAGCCCTACCGGCTTGGCCCCTTCACTCTTCCGCATCGCATCGTGATGGCGCCGCTGACCCGCTCGCGGGCACGCCAGCCGGGCAATGTGCCGAGTTCGCTGGCCGCCTGCTACTACGCACAGCGGGCATCCGCAGCGTTGATCGTCAGCGAGGCAACGCAGGTATCGATGCAGGGCCAGGGCTACGCCTGGACGCCCGGCATCCACAGCCCCGAACAGGTGGAGGCGTGGCATCGGGTCACCAAGGCGGTGCATCAGGCCAACGGGCTGATCTTCAACCAGCTTTGGCACGTTGGGCGCATTTCGCATCCGGCCCTGCAGCCGGACAACATGCTCCCGGTCGCGCCCTCTGCCATCATCCCGGAGGGCAAGGCCTTCATCGAGAACGAGCGCGGTGAAGGCGAACTGGTGCCGTTCGTACGGCCGCGCGCGCTGAACATCGAGGAGATGCCCTACATTGTGCGGCAATATGAGCGCGCCGCCCGGAACGCGCAGACCGCCGATTTCGACGGCGTCGAGATCCACGCCGCCAACGGCTACCTGCTCGATCAGTTCATCGAGACCGGCACCAACCGGCGCACGGATGCATACGGTGGCCCGGTAGAGAACCGGGCGCGACTGTTGTTCGAAGTCGCCGAGGCCCTGATGCCGATCTGGGGGCCGGACCGCATTGGGGTGCGCCTGTCCCCGATGGGCAAGCTCAACGACATCCACGACGACAACCCGGAAGCGACCTTTGGCTATGTCGCCGAGCGGCTCAGCGACTACGGCTTCGCATATTTGCATATCGTCAACCCGGCAATGGAGCAGATGCAGAACGGACAGGAGCCGGATCCGCGCGCGCTAAAAATGGTCAACCTGATCCGCAAGAAATACCGGGGAACCTTGATCGTGGCGGGCGGTTTCGGTACCGACACCGCGGCGCAGTGGCTTCGCGAAGGCAAGGCGGACCTGATCGCGTTCGGCCGCAAGTTCATTGCCAATCCGGATCTGCCCGAGCGGATACGCCTCGGCGCGCCTCTCAATACCGACGATCCAACGACGTATTACGGCGGCGGTGAGAAGGGGTACACGGACTATCCTTCGCTGGCGCAGGACCGCGGCGAACAGCCGAAAGCCTGCGTCGATCAGCGCTGGCGGTGAACCGCGGCAGCTGTCCGAAGGACCTTGTTGTCCAGCGGGCTCAGCCTCGACCTTCCGATTTCCTTAGATTGGCGGCACCAAGCTCCAGCGCTTGCCGTTCCTCGCGCGACATCTCCGGCTCGAAGGTCCGGACCACGCCAGCTCGTCCGACAATGCTCGGAAGCGACAGCGTGACGTCAAACCTGGCATTATAACTGCCGATAGGGATCACCGCCCGCTCGTCGCGGAGAACCATTTCCGCGATCCGCGCCGAAACGATGCCGATGCCGAACTGACTGGCATCATTGCCCTCGATGATGGTGATATTGGCGTAACGAACGTCCGCCTCGATTTGCTTGCACACACTGTCAAGCGTCTCGCCGCGCTGCTCGATGAGTTTGCCAATTGGCACGCCGGCGATGCGGGCGCTTGACCACAGAAAAACCTGCGAGACTCCGTGCTCTCCGATCACCTGCGCTTCAACCTGATTGGCATCGACGTCAAAATGTTCCGCCAGATGCACCCGGAAACGCAGGCTATCGAGGAAGGTGCCGGTACTCAGCACGCGATCATGGCCTGCGCTGGTGCGGGCGACATCGGCGAGTGGATCGGGAGGATCGGTCACTACCAATAGGACGGCGCGAGGCGCCGCGCGCACAATTTGCGGTACGATGTCGCGATAGATTTCAGCGTTGGTATCCAGCAGCCGCAATCTGCCCTTGGGATCGCTGCGGTCGGTGGCACCGCCGGCCTTTTCGTTGATACCGGCGGTGATCATTACCAACGCGGCGTCCGCCAGATCCTCGTAGTCTCCATCGACAACGCTTATCTTGGGACAAAGCGGTGACCCGTAACGAAGATCCGTCGCCACCGCCTTCGCGCGTTTGCGCGTCCGGTCCACAAGTACGATCTCCCGGGCACTGCCGCGCACGACAGCGGCGAGAGCACAGGCAGACCCAACCCTCCCCGCGCCAATGATTCCGACCTTCATGATTTAAACCCATATTTAAAAAACTGCTAATCGCCCTCAAATCGCGAGATAGGTGCATCAGGCGGCGATCGCACGGTCAATCAATGCTGGTTCAACAAATTGTCAGCGGTCGGCAAGCCGGCAGGCGAGAGCATCTCCGAGCTATCAGGGCAACTTCATCTTCACGCATAACCCGGCGTGGCGTACAGCGCAGAACTGGATGTCACCGCTTGTGGGTTCGATGAACCAGAATACCGGAAGATAGGCGCTGACACCGGTAGTGCCTGTTACCGGGCGAACATCGTAGGCCTCGCTCAGCGAAGGTCTGCCGATATCGCTCGGAAACTGGACGCAGTCCCCATTATTGGCCGAGAGATCCTGAAAATTATATCGCGCCGTGCAAATCCAGAACTGGTTGGCCTTCTTATCGATGACATAGGCCGATGCCACCCTGTTGTTGACTGACGGTTGCCGAACTTCCGGCTCGGGAAACAGATCATATCGGCCTGCCTGAGCGATGGCCGGCGAACCCGCAAGTATAGCGAGAGCGATGCATATGGTTCCGAGTCGCATGGATGTTCCTTTTGCCGGCGTTTGCATGGGCCTTTTGTAAGCGCTGCCATCGGTCAAATCGTTGATCACCGTCAATTGTCGGGTCGCTGCAGCGATCGGCGCCGCGCTGATCGGGCGGCTCTGCGCGGGCGATCGCTTGTCAGGAGGCGCTTTCCGAAAAGTTGATGCCGGTCAAGGCGGCTCCCCGGGCGACCCATCATCCTGCCGCAGCCAGCCTCCCGGGAGTACAAATGGCCAGCGCGCTGCACATCGTCTGCCCGCATTGCGACGCAATCAACCGTGTGCCGCGCGAACGATTGCGCGACGGCGCCAAGTGCGGCTCCTGCCATCGGCCGCTTTATGAAGGGCGGCCGGCTGCGCTGGACAGCGTCGCCCGGTTCGACAAGCATGCAAAGCACAGTGACATTCCGCTGCTGGTTGATTTCTGGGCGGCCTGGTGCGGTCCGTGCCGGGCAATGGCGCCGATCTTCGAACAGGCGGCAACCCAACTCGAGCCCGACGTGCGGCTGATCAAGGTGGACAGCGATGCGGTACCGGAACTGCTGCAGCGCTTCTCCATCCAGGGCATACCGACGCTGATTCTGGTGCATCACGGCCGGGAGATTGCACGCAAGTCGGGGGTGATGCCGCTGGCTCAGCTGCTGGCGTGGACCCGGGAGCATGCCGACGGCGTCAAGGTGTGACAAGGCATCGCCCGCTTCCGCCTGATCATCGCCGGAAGAGTCTGGCCGCCCACCCCTTCGCAAAATTCTTGCGGCTGGTTCTTCCGTCAGGGAGATGAACGACGAGTTCGTCCCGCGCTCTCGCGTGATCGCCTCGGCGGCCCGTTCGGCGACTTCTCTGGTGGGATAGTGGCCAAACTCGTGCCCATCGTGGTCGCGCACCACCCAGTCGTCGAAATTGTCGTCCGGAACAACGTGAATAGCGGCGGCTGCCATCGCCCGAGCTCCACGCGAGGTGCGAAGATTGCCAGCGGATTGACCACGGCGCCGTGACGAGAATCAATTTTCAGCACCGCGGAGAAAATCGGCAGAATCTGACAGCCGTCAAGGTGTCCGCGAGCGAAGCGCCTATCCGAAGCGAACCGAGCGCAACCCGAAGAGTCCTCCCCCGCTCCCGCCACCGCTGCGCCGTAATCGACTTTCAGGATATATCGAGAGGGGCATCTTCGAAGCAACACGCCCACCGGTCATGGCGCGTGCCTTAACGATCGGAGCGGCAAATGTCACAAACGGTTTCGGAACTTCTGGTCGGCGTGCTCGAACAGATCGGCGTCAGGCATATCTTTGGATTGATTGGTGATTCGCTCAATCCGCTGGCGGATGCGGTCCGGCACAGCAAGATCGAATGGGTCGGCGTACGGCATGAAGAAGGTGCGGCGCTGGCCGCCGCCGGGCAGGCCAAGCTCACCGGCCGGCTCGGCGTGTGTGCCGGCACCACCGGCCCCGGCAGCAACCATCTGGTCGCCGGCCTCTATGAAGCGAGCCGCGACCACGCGCCGGTACTGGCGCTGTCCGGCGACATGCCGCTAAATCTGCAGGGCACCGATTTCATCCAGACCACCGATCCCGATCTGCTGTTCCGCGACGTCTCGCTCTACACCGAAACTCTTTCTTCCGCGGCGCAGGCGCCGGCCGTCATCCACCAGGCCATCGCCGCCGCCTATGCCGGCCCCGGCGTCGCGCATCTGACCCTTCCGCAGGACGTGATCTCCGCGAAGGCGGAGGGCAAAGCCTCGAGCCTGGGCACCTTGAAGCCGCGCAGCGAAATCACCGCCAGCGAGACCGACGTCGCCGAGGTGGCCCGCAGGATTGATGCGTCCGACAATGTGGTGATCATGTGCGGCGCCGGGTGTCGCGGCGCCGCCGATCTGCTGGGCAGGCTGTCGGATCGTCTCAAGGCGCCGCTGGTGCATTCGGTGCGCGGCAAGGAGTTGATGGCGTACGACGATCCGCGCTGGATGGGCGGCCTCGGCATGATCGGCACCAAGCCGGTCTACCACGCTGTACAGGATTGCGACCTGCTGCTGATGGTCGGCACCGACTATCCCTATTCCAATTTCCTGCCGGCCAAAGGCAATGTGATCCAGATCGACGAGCGCGCGCAGGTGCTTGGCCGGCGCACGCCGACGATGCTCGGCGTTGTCGGTTCGGCACGGCCGACCTTGAAGCTGCTGCTCGACAGGGTGGAGGAGAAAACCGATATCCTTTTCTGGGACAAGGTTACCCATGAGCGTCACCGATGGGACGAGATGCTGAACAAGCAAGCTGACCTCAGGCGCAGCGGGGATCGCATCCATCCGCAGGCGGTGGCGCGCGCGGTCAGCGATCTGGCGCGTCCCGATGCGATCTTTGTTTTCGACACCGGACTGAACACGCTATGGTCGGGGAACTGGATCCGGCAGACCGGATCGCAGCGCATCATCGGTTCGTTCAACAATGCCGCGGTGGGCACGGCGCTCGGTCAGGCCAACGGCGTGCAGGCGCTGGACCGTTCGCGCCAGGTGATCGCGCTGACCGGCGACGGCGGCTTCAACATGCTGATGGGAGAATTCCTGACCGCCGTTCATCACAACTTGCCGGTCAAGGTCATCATCTACAATAATTCCGCGCTCGGGCTGATCACGCTGGAGGCCGAAAGCGTCGGCCTCGTGCCATTCCGCGAAGCCATCGAATTTCCCAATCCCGATTTTGCCGCGCTGGCACGCGCCTGTGGCGGTCACGGATTCATGGCGCGAAAGCCGAACGAGTTGATGGCCGCAATCGCCGAGGCCCTCGCCGTCGATGGCCCGGCGATCGTCGATGCCGTCGTGGCCGCCGACGAGATGCCGAACATGCCCCATGTCGAACTCGAGCAGGTCGGACATTATGCCGTGGCCAAGATCAAGGAAGCCGTGCTCGCCGTCACCGGCGGGTAACGAGCTTAATGTCCGCAGATCAATGCGGACTTACACTCCAACTGCGCCAAACGCGGGCATGCTTGTGCCCGCGTTTTGATCCGGTATTCGCCATGTTCTGCGCTGGCTAGGCTGGAACCCTGAGGTCGGCAGCAGCGTCGGCCTTCTCAGCCTCGCCACTGACGTCCTGTTCGCGCCGGACAACGGGCAGTTGCAGCACCCGTGCGTATTGCCCTTCCGACAGCAGATTCACGAGAACCGTGTTTCCGTCCGGAAACGACAGGGCATCGTGATGTTGATGCGGCGCGTCCGGTTCAACCGAGCAGAACCGGGCAACGCGAAAACCCGCGCTCTTGGTTGATAACCAATTGCGATTGCACCTGACGTCACGTTCGAATGCGAGTTCGGTTCCGGGGAGCAGACATACCGCGACCCCCGGCTCTTCCTTCGCGGCAAAGCCGCGCGTGGATGTGCCATAGAAACTGGTTGTGACAAGGGTCTCCCCAACCTTGGCTGGGCGAGATGCAACGGCATGCAGGCTGTAATCACACATGGGATCTTCTCCTGGGATTCTCTCCACTGGTCTTCGCATCTGAGAGACGGTACCGCCGAAATGGCGCGCGATACCTTGACCGACGTCAAAATTATCGGCCGATTCCGCGTGCGGCTGGGGTTGCGATCGTGATGCTGAGGGTGACTCGGCCGCGAAAGCAGACAAGTCCAGAGAAGGCCAGCGCAGGGATCATGTCATACTGCCCGGCATGAAGCAGCGAATTGAAGTGCCGAGGGTCCCCTTGACCGGCCAGACCATGGTCCTGCCAGCGCGGTTCGGTTCGGTAATCACCGCATCGTCGGGAACGTCGACCCACTCGTTGTCGATGCGCACACGATAATGGCCGCTCTTGGATTCCCAATCCGGATCTGCAATAGCAAAACCGTCAGCATCTGAACAACATGGCCCCTTGCCGGACCTGAGGTTGTCAAACCATGGCTTGAGTGGTGATTGCGAATAGCGGCCATCGTCGCGAGCCTGGACCGTCCCAATGAGTACCGAGACCAGAATGCCGAAACTAGAGCCGAAGATCGAAGTTTTCATCATCGTATTCGAAGTCTGATCAGGACGCCGCTTCATCGCGCGAGGCGGTTGATGGCGTCGACGCACAACCGTATCAACGTCATCTTGACCGGCCTTGACGAACATCAACCCTCACGAACGCCAGTCGATTGCCGCGAACGATGCCGCGCTGATCGCCTGCGCATTCGCAAAACGCGGGTGACTCATGAAGAGCCTCTGCCCTCGGCAAATCGGGATAATCCGGCCCGATCGACGCTCGGCTAGTGTCGCGGTTCCAGCCGGTGCAATCGTTTGCCGCCAATCTGGCGTGCGAGCCTGCTCAAAAACGTCACCGTGGGCCGCAGGATCAGCAGGTCCGCGGCCAGCGCCGCAAGCATGGCGAATGCGCTCAACCAGCCAAACAGGCGTAGCGACGGCAGGTCGGAGAAAACCGTCACGGTCAGACCGCATGCAAGCACCACCGATGTCAGAATCAAGGGCGGCCCGACAAGCACGGTTGCCCGCTCCACGGCTTTCGCCGGGTCTTCGTCCGGCCGTTGCTCGTGCCGCAACCGGTTCAGGAAATGAATGGTCGCGCTCAGGCCCAATCCGAACGAGACCGTCAGCGCCACCACGCTTGCGAACTGCAGCCCCTCCCCGATCGCCCACAGCAGCGTTCCGGAAAGCACGACCGGAAATATTCCCGGCAGGACGCTCGCCAGCATGACGACGAACGAGCGGAAGGCCAGACCGATGAAGGCGGCGACAAACATGAACTCGAGCGTCAGGCCCCGGTTCAATTTCTTGATCATGAGGGCGCTGTTGCGGGCGGCGATCGCCGACAGGCCGGTCACGGCTATTTTGTAACCTGGGTGTTCCGCACGGACTCGATCGAGGGCCTTGTCGAGGCTTTCGATGATCGGCAGAAGCTGGCTGGCATCGACATCGGGGACGCGGCCGGAAACCAGCACCGCGTCCTGTTCGGCAGAAATGAAGCGACGCGTCAGGTATTGTGGAAGTATATCGACATATTGCTTCAGCGTCGCCACGTCCGACTTGCCGGCCTTCTCGGCAAGCCAGCGCCGCAGTGTCTCGAGCGACCACACATTGGCGATGCCGGGCTGCTTATCGACCGTTGCGTGCACTGCTGCGATCGAGGCCAGCGTTTCCGGGTCATAAAGTGGTTTGCCCTTGGGACATTCGATCAGGACATCGATCGGATTGGCGCCGTTGAGCTTGGCGTCGAGACGGTGGCTGGCATCAACGGCCTGTTCCCGGTCGGGCACCTGGTCGGCCAGCCGATATCGCGGTTCAAGATTGGCGTAGATCAACGCAAGGCCGCCGACGACCAAAATGCTGAGCAGGCTGTAAAAGCCGGGGCGGCTCACCATTCGCTCGGCGACCCAGGCACAAAAACGCCGCAGCACGTTGACGGCGGAATCCGCTCCTCTGACTTCCGCTGCAAATACCGATTCGTTACGCACCAAGAGATACCGAGCAGCGGCACCAGCATCAGAACCGCGAACATGGCGATCAGGGTTGCGACCAGGCCCGCTTCGCCGAACGTGCTGATCAGATCGGACTCGGAAAACTGCAGCGCGATGAAAGACAGTGCGGCAGTGGCGTGGGTCAGCACGCATGCCGGCCCGACAACGAGCATGGCGTTGCGAAACGCCTGATATTTTCCTTCACCCTGAAGCAGCCGGTCGCGGGCGGCGAATGTCAGCTGCATGCTGTCCGAAAAACTGATCACCATGATCAGCGGCGTCATCACGTTGAGAAACATGTTGAGACGGAAATCGAACCAGCCGAGAGCGCCGAGCGCGATCACGATGGCGATCAGCGGCGGACCAGCGCCGATGACCATGAACGAAAGGCGGCGAAAGAATATGATGGCGATCAGCGCTCCGGCGGCAAATCCGAACGCGTTGTAGGTCAGCCGATCGCGCTCTACGGCATTGCGGATCTCAAGCTGCATCACCGGCACCCCGGCGGGCCGTGAGCCCAGTGCCGGCGAGGTCGTCGTGGATCGCTTTCTGAATCTCGCCGATGACGTCGCGCAGACGACTGCTCGCGACGACATCCGGGTCAAGCGCGAGCACGATCAGCGTCAGCTGACCATCCTCCGACAGCAGCTTGCCGCGGATGATTTCGTTGCTCATCACGCGCTGGACCAGTTGGTCATATTCGGGGCCTTTGGGTAACTGCTCCGGAAACAGCGGCGCAGGCAGTTCGTTGCCCTGTGGTGGCTGGCGGGCCGAAAACATCGAAATGATGCCTCTTGCGCCGTCAATCAGCTGAAGGTCGGTGACCAGATCGCGCAGCTTTTCGATCGAAGCGCGCTCAAGCAGATTCTTGCCCTCGACCACGATCAGGACGTCGAACTCGTTCGACGGAAAACGCCGCGTCACCTCTTCGAAGGTTTTGAACTCCGGCGTTTCGGATCGAAACAGCTGACTGAGCGAATCGTCGACCTTGATACGCGTGATCCCGAATGCTGCCGCGATCAGCAACACGATCGCAGCAAGCCCGACCAGCAGGGGAAAGCGCAAGGAGATCAAACCGATGCGCTCGAGCCCGAAAGCAATGCTCTGCGAAGCGTTCGTTCTAACGGAGCCGGGCTCTCGCTGTATGGACGGCGACGACATATGCATGTTCCATGGCTTGCGACGTGATCCGCGCGGCCGGCGGGACTCTGCCGCGACCTTCAGTTCGCGCCTTCGTAACCCGGATCTAGATAGGTCCGTGCACGTGCCGTGGCCATGACGGGTATCAAATTCGCGTCCCCTGAGATCGATGTCCGACTTGCTTCATCATCCCTGCTCGCAGCCATCTTATTGATGGCCGTCAAGGCAATCATATCGCATTCATCTATCAAGCGGCGCCGAGCCCCTGGCCGCGATGGCAGGTGCTGTCTTCAACGACGGAGGATCGAGTAATGAACCTTCCGCAGCGTCCACTCGGCTCTAGCCGCGTGATGATCACGAGAACCGGATTTGGCGCCTGGGCGATCGGCGGTGGCGGCTGGGCATTCGGCTGGGGACCCCAGGACGACGCCGCTTCGCTTGCGACCATGCGTCACGCACTGGAGCGCGGAGTGAACTGGATAGACACCGCCGCAGTGTACGGGCTCGGCCATTCCGAACAAGTGGTAGGCTGGCTGCTGGGCGAACTGCCGCCAGGCGAGCGCCCGCTGGTCTTCACCAAGTGCGGATTGATCTGGGATCAGAACAATCCGATGGCCCCGCCGCGACGCGTGCTTAAACCGGAGTCGATTCGGCGCGAATGCCGGGATTCGCTGCGGCTGGGCGTGGAGCGCATCGATCTCTACCAATTTCACTGGCCTGATGAGACCGGCACGCCGGTAGAAGATTCATGGCGCGAAATGGTGCGGCTGATCGAGGAAGGCAAAGTGCGCTTGGCAGGCGTCAGTAATTTCGACGTCTCATTGCTCGAACGATGCGAGGCCATTCGACATGTCGATTCGCTGCAGCCGCCGTTCTCGCTGATCCACCGCCAGGCCGCTGCACGCGAGATTCCCTGGTGTGCCACGCATAATACCGGGGTGATCTGCTACAGCCCCATGCAATCCGGTCTGTTGACCGATACCTTCAGTCGCGAGCACTTCGCGAGATTCGCCGAAGACGATTGGCGGCGCCGCTCGCCTGATTTCAATGAGCCGAACCTGAGCCGCAATCTGGCCCTGCGCGACGCCTTGCGCCCGATTGCACAACGTCATGGCGCCACGGTATCCGCCGTAGCGGTGGCTTGGGTTCTGGCCTGGCCCGGCGTTACCGGAGCCATTGTTGGCGGCCGCTCGCCCCAACAGGTCGACGGCTGGATCGGTGCGGCATCCCTGCAACTGACCGCGGCGGACTTGCAGGAGATTTCCGACGCCATCGTGCGTACCGGCGCCGGAGAAGGGCTGACGATCCCGCAATTGGAACACGCCAGCGCCGCGCACTAGGTGTGCGGCGTGAAGGCTG